>NZ_JBDJLK010000067.1:0-30309 GCF_039673335.1 Pseudomonas sp. TWI929 | reverse complement strand
TGGCGTTGGGCCACTACGCGGCCCCCTGTTTTAGAGTTGAGGATGATTTGGCGGGGGCTGCTGCGCTGACCTTGCGCGACACAAGGCCGCTCCCACAAAGAACGCGCCAGCCTTCGGATATTGAGTCAGCCAGTTATCCCCCACATAATCACCGCTCATCCTCTTTCCACGGCGCCTGCAAATACCGCGTGCGGTTGAAGGTTTCCAGCCATTCCGGGCAAAACACCACCAGCGCACTGATCACCATGCCGTTGATGAACGCCTCAGGGAACATCATCAGCCACAGGTAGCCGACGAAGTCGCTTAGCCACTCAGGCAGGGCAAAACGCCCGTCCAGCCATAACAACCCTAGCGCCGCAGGCACACAAACAAGCACCGTCAGCGCGGCAGGGAAAAAACCCGAACAGAAGATATAAACGAACAGGTTCCGCGGCTGCGCACGCTCGACCAAAATCGCGCACACCTCGGTAATCAGCACCGGCAAGCCCACCAGCAACAAGCCATTCACCCCCAGTGCTGCCAGGTCCTGGCGCCCCAGCACCAGCAAGCCGAGCTGGGCCATGAACCCACCCAGTACCGCCAGCGGCCAGTCCAGCAACAGGGTCACCGCCGTCATGCCAATAAAGTGGTAAGACACCCCGGTATCGAAATCTCGCCTCACCAACCACAGCGCAAACAGGCAGAACACCGTGCCAAACAACAGATGCTGGCGGCGCCGGTCAGTAAACAGTTCCACCCAGCGGGTGCGGCTGACCGCCCAGATCAACAACGGCACATACCCCAGCCAGCCAAGCGTAAGGGTGGTGCCGGACAACACCTGCGCGCTGATCACCTGACAAAAGCCCCCTGCAGCCATGTGGATAAAGCCGAGTCTACACCCATTCTCCGTTTCAATCGGCTGCTGTGCGGGGCCTGTTGGGTGCCTGGCTGAATCCTGCGCACAAACAGCATCTTACCGTCATCGATTAGCGGCTAAGCTTGTGTGCATGGATGACTCAGACTACCTGCGCCTGCTTACCATCCAGGCCGAACAAGCCAATGCCTTTCTCTCCAACGCCCGCAAGTGGGAGCGGGAGCGTTGGGTGTGCCAGCGCCTGTTGCAGGGGTTGAACATCCCGTACCGCAGCGAGGACTTCACCCCGGCCGGACAAGAGCCACCCGACGTGCTGTTCCGCGACGCGGCCTTCGAGGTGTTTTTCGTGCTCGACGAGGGCCGCCGGCTCAACGATGAATGGCGCGAAGAGCTGCAACGCCGGCGCAGTGCGTTTTCCCTGGCGCAGCTGGTGCGCCGCGAAGCACGCCCGCGGCGCATCAGTGCCACCGAGCTGCTGGGGCGCCTGGCACCGACCTTGCGCAAGAAGGCGCACAACTACCGCGAGCGCGGGCTGGAGCTGAACGAGCTGGACATCATCGCCTTCTCAAGCCTCAAGCGCGAAGTGCTCGACCTCAACACCCACTTCCCGCCGCCCACCGAATACCTGCGCCAGGGCTGGCGCTCGCTGTCGCTGGTCGGGCCGACCTTTGCCCGGGTGCTGTTCGCCCACCCCGACGCGCCAGACTTCCTGCGTGGCAACCTGGGCCGCAGCATTGTCTTCGACGTGGGCATCAGTCTTTGATCCAGTGCAGCGAATGTTTGCGATGGCGTACACTCGGCGCCAGGGATAGAAAGCATTATCATTTGTTTCAAGCGCTTGCGTGAACGCTGTGGCGTTCGCGCAGTCACAAACGTCTACCTGACGAGGCCCACCATGACCAGCCGACTGAATCCGGAAGATCAGCGTCGTGTCGATGAGTATCTGCGAGCCCCCCAGCACCAAGTTGAGCGCCGGCCCTTCCGGCCCTGGCTGCTCCTTGTGCTGGTACTGGCCGTGACCATCGGGTTGGGTCTCATCAGCCGCCTGCTGAGTGGACTGGTGCTATGAGCTGCTTCGCGCTCGCCCTCCCCTCGTGCAGTTTGCGGCCGCCCCACAGGGGCAAGAATTCCGTAAACCTTATGAGATATTCCCATGACTCATCGCATCGTGATTGTCGGCGGCGGCGCCGGCGGCCTGGAACTGGCGACCCGCCTGGGTAAAAGCCTGGGCAAGCGCAAGCAGGCCGATATCACCCTGGTCGACGCCAACCTCACGCACATCTGGAAGCCGCTGCTGCACGAAGTGGCCGCCGGCTCGCTGAACTCCTCGGAAGACGAACTGAACTACGTGGCCCAGGCCAAGTGGAACCACTTCAACTTCCAGCTGGGGCGCATGAGCGGCCTGGACCGTGAAGGCAAGCAGATCCAGCTGGCCGCCACCCTCGACGAAGAGGGCCGCGAGCTGCTGCCTGCGCGCACCCTGGGCTACGACACCTTGGTCATCGCCGTGGGTTCCAACACCAACGACTTCGGCACCCTGGGCGCGGCGCAACACTGCCTGTTCCTGGATACCCGCAAGCAAGCCGAGCGCTTCCACCAGCAGCTGCTCAACCACTACCTGCGTGCCCACGCCGGTGATGTGGCCAGCGAGCAGATCAGCGTGGCCATTGTGGGTGCCGGTGCCACTGGTGTAGAGCTGGCGGCCGAACTGCACCACGCGGCCCACGAGCTGGCGGCCTATGGCCTGGACCGCATCCAGCCCAAGGACATGCACATCACCATCATCGAGGCAGGCCCACGCGTGCTGCCGGCACTGCCAGAACGCATCAGCGTGCCAGTGCACAAAACCCTGGAAAAACTCGGGGTGAAAGTGCTGACCAACGCCGCCGTCAGCGAAGTGACCGAAGATGGCCTGAAAACCAAGGACGGTGAAGTGATCCAGGCCAGCCTGAAGGTGTGGGCGGCGGGTATCCGTGCGCCGGGCTTCCTCAAGGACATCGATGGCCTGGAAACCAACCGCATCAACCAGCTGGTAGTGCGCCCTACCCTGCAAACCACCCGCGACGACAACATCTTTGCCTTTGGTGACTGCGCCGCCTGCCCGCAACCGGGTAGCGACCGCAACGTGCCGCCACGGGCCCAGGCGGCGCACCAGCAGGCTTCGATGCTGGCGCAAAGCCTGAAGGCACGGCTGGAGAACAAGGCGCTGCCGACGTATGAGTACAAGGACTACGGTTCGCTGGTGTCGCTGTCGCGCTTCTCGGCGGTGGGCAACCTGATGGGTAACCTGATGGGCAGCGTGAAGCTGGAAGGCTGGCTGGCGCGGATGTTCTATGTGTCGCTGTACCGCATGCACCAGATGGCGTTGTACGGGTTCTTCCGTACGGCATTGATGATGCTGGGTAGCAAGATTGGCCGGGGTACTGAGCCGCGCCTGAAGTTGCACTGACAGGCATGCAATAAAGGTTGCCTGTGCTGGCCTCATCGCCGGCCAGCTTCCACAGGGACATCCACAGACCTTGAGTCTTGTGCAGCACCTGTGGGCGCTGGCTTGCCGGCGATGAGGCCATTAGCCCTTCTGGAGGATAGGTGCCAGGCTGCTATCAGGTTTTTACAGGATAAATCCGAGACAAAAGAAAAAGGGCATCTCATGTGAGATGCCCTTTTTTCATGGTGGGTCGTGTAGGATTCGAACCTACGACCAATTGGTTAAAAGCCAACTGCTCTACCAACTGAGCTAACGACCCGGAAAATGGTCGGGGTGAGGGGATTCGAACTCCTGACATCCTGCTCCCAAAGCAGGCGCGCTACCGGACTGCGCTACACCCCGAGATGGCTCCGCGACCTGGACTCGAACCAGGGACCCAATGATTAACAGTCATTTGCTCTACCGACTGAGCTATCGCGGAACTGAACTTCGGTACTACTTCCGACTTGCTACTCCGAAGACTGTGTTCGCTTCGGACTCTTTAGCTTCGCTGCTTTCGCTTTGTCGCTGCTGAGGCCGGCTATTCTACATTCTTCGTTTTGCTTGTCAACCACTTTTTTTCATTCAACTTACTGATTTGTAAGTTGTTTTGCGGTCACCGGTGTTGCTGGTGATTCGCTTAGTGCCTGACAACGCGGCGTATATTAGGGGCACTCGAAATTTGATGCAAGCAAAAATTTCAAAAATTTCAGCAGGTTATCCTGAAAGGTCGGAAAGGCCCGGATTTGCTGGGGCTGTGCCGGCCTCTTCGCGGGCTCGCCCGCTCCCACAGGTACAGTATTGCCCTCGAATTTGCATAGAACCTGTGGGAGCGGGCATGCCCGCGAAATGGCCAGCACAGGCAACCAGGCAAAAAAAAGCCCCGCAGATGCGGGGCTCATGGTGAAGCAAATTAGCCAAAGACGATTTCGTCGCCTTCCACCTTGGCAGTGATCGCCGTACCCGGCACAAACTTGCCTGCCAGAATCAGCTGCGCCAGCGGGTTTTCGATCCAGCGCTGGATCGCCCGCTTCAGCGGCCGTGCGCCGTACACCGGGTCGTAACCCACGGCAATCAGCTTGTCCAACGCCTCCGGGCTCAGGCTCAGCGACAGATCGCGTTCCAGCAAGCGGCTGCGCAGGCGGCCCAGCTGGATTTCGGTAATGCCGGCAATCTGCTCGCGGCCCAGTGGCTCGAACACCACCACTTCGTCGATGCGGTTGATGAACTCCGGACGGAAGTGCGCACCCACTGCATCCATCACTGCCGCACGCTGCGCCTCGCGGTCACCGACCAGCTCCTGGATCTGCGCCGAGCCCAGGTTGGAGGTCATCACGATCACCGTATTGCGGAAGTCCACGGTGCGCCCGTGGCTGTCAGTCAGGCGGCCGTCTTCCAGCACCTGCAGCAGCACGTTGAACACATCCGGGTGGGCCTTCTCCACCTCGTCCAGCAGCACCACCGAGTAAGGCTTGCGCCGTACTGCCTCGGTCAGGTAGCCGCCTTCTTCATAGCCTACATAGCCTGGTGGTGCACCGATCAGGCGAGCCACGGAGTGTTTCTCCATGAACTCGGACATGTCGATACGCACCATCGCCTCTTCGGTGTCGAACAGGAACTCGGCCAGCGCCTTGCACAGCTCGGTCTTGCCCACACCGGTCGGGCCAAGGAACAGGAACGAACCACTTGGCCGGTTAGGGTCGGACAGCCCGGCACGCGAGCGGCGCACGGCGTTGGCCACGGCGGTTACCGCCTCGCCCTGGCCGATTACGCGCTGGTGCAGCAACGCTTCCATCTTCAGCAGCTTCTCGCGCTCGCCTTCGAGCATCTTGGCTACCGGAATGCCGGTCCACTTCGACACCACTTCAGCAATTTCTTCCTCGGTCACCTTGTTGCGTAGCAACTGGTTCTCAGTCTTGCCGTGCTGGTCGACCATCTGCAGGCTGCGCTCCAGGTCCGGGATCACCCCGTACTGCAGCTCGGCCATGCGGCTCAGGTCGCCTTTGCGACGGGCGGTTTCCAGCTCTTGGCGGGCCTGCTCGATCTTTTGCTGGATCTGCGCCGAGCCCTGCACTTCGGCCTTCTCCGAGGCCCAGATTTCTTCCAGGTCGGAATACTCACGCTCCAGCCGCTCGATTTCCTCGGTCAGCTTCTCCAGGCGTTTTTTTGCCGCCTCGTCTTCTTCCTTCTTCAGCGCCTGCGATTCCACCTTCAGCTGGATCAGGCGGCGGTCAAGGCGGTCGAGCACTTCCGGCTTGGAGTCGATCTCCATGCGGATGCGGCTGGCCGCTTCGTCGATCAGGTCGATGGCCTTGTCCGGCAGCTGGCGGTCGGTGATGTAGCGGTGGCTGAGCTTGGCCGCAGCAATGATGGCGCCGTCGGTGATGGCCACCTTGTGGTGCACTTCATAGCGCTCTTTCAGGCCACGCAGGATGGCGATGGTGTCTTCCTCGCTCGGCTCCTCGACCAACACCTTCTGGAAGCGGCGCTCCAGGGCGGCGTCCTTTTCGATGAACTGGCGGTACTCGTTCAGTGTGGTGGCGCCCACGCAGTGCAGTTCGCCACGGGCCAGGGCCGGCTTGAGCATGTTGCCGGCGTCCATGGCGCCCTCGCCTTTGCCGGCGCCAACCATGGTGTGCAGTTCGTCGATGAACAGGATGATCTGGCCTTCCTGCTTGGACAGCTCGTTCAGCAGGCTTTTCAGCCGCTCTTCGAACTCGCCACGGTACTTGGCACCGGCAATCAGCGCACCCATGTCCAGCGCCAGCAGGCGTTTGCCTTTGAGGCCGTCGGGCACTTCGCCATTGATGATGCGCTGGGCCAGGCCTTCGGCGATGGCGGTTTTACCCACGCCAGGCTCACCGATCAGCACCGGGTTGTTCTTGGTACGGCGTTGCAGCACCTGCACGGTACGGCGGATTTCGTCGTCACGGCCGATCACCGGGTCCAGCTTGCCTTCTTCGGCACGCTTGGTCAGGTCGACGGTGTACTTGTCCAAAGCCTGGCGTGATTCTTCGGCGTTGGCGTCATTCACTGCCGCACCGCCGCGCAGGTTGTTGATGGCGTTTTCCAGGGCCTTCTTGGTCACGCCCTGGCTTAACAGCAACTTGCCGAGCTTGCTGTTCTCGTCCATGGCGGCCAGCACCACCAGTTCGCTGGAAATGAACTGGTCACCCTTCTGCTGGGCCAGGCGGTCGGCCTGGTTGAGCAGGCGCGCCAAGTCCTGCGACATGTTCACGTCACCGGTGGGGTTCTGGATTTTCGGCAGCTGGTCGAGTTCTTTCACCAGCGCCTGGCGCAGGCTGTTGATGTCGAAACCTACCTGCATCAGCAGTGGCTTGATGGAGCCGCCCTGCTGCTCAAGCAGCGCCTGCAACAGGTGCACGGGCTCGATGGCTGGGTGGTCCATGCCAACGGCCAGGGATTGGGCATCGGATATTGCTAATTGCAGCTTGCTGGTCAAACGGTCTATTCGCATGGTGTACCTTCCTTTAAAGGGCAGGTCGGAGCGATGGACAGCGCCTGTTTATAAAGAAACCTGCCTGAGATGACCTTATAGATAAGGCTGATTCTGGAAGATTCAAGCGTAGCGGGATTGACCGAAGTCAACCTGTTAGATCAGCGGGGGGCATTCGCGGGTGAACCCGCTCCCACAGGATCGTCACAGGCCCTGAGAGCGATGCAGTACCTGTGGGAGCGGGTTTACCCGCGAAGAGGCCAGTGCAGGCTAACGCGGTTGCAGCCACACCAGGGAAGCAAACCGCCCACCCTGCGGGGTACGGCGATAGGAGAAGAACCGCTCGTCACTGACCGTGCACCAGCCACCACCATAAACAGCGGTCACGCCACGGGCAGCCAGGCGAATGCGCGCCAGCTCATAGATGTCAGCCATCAGCTTGCCCGGCCGTTCGCCATCGACGAATGCCCGAGCCGCCTCAGGGTGCAATGCGGTAAAGGCATCACGCACTTCCAGCCCCACCTCGAACGCCTGTGGGCCAATGGCCGGCCCCAACCACACCAGCACCTCTTCCGGCGCCAGCGCCAAGCGGTCCAAGGTGGCCTCCAGCACGCCCCCGGCCAGCCCGCGCCAGCCCGCATGCGCTGCCGCCACGCGGGTACCCGCCCGGTCGCAGAACAGTGCTGGCAGGCAGTCGGCCGTCATGACAGTGCAAGCAATACCAGGCTGGTCGGTCCAGCTGGCGTCGGCCTCGGCCACCACGGCCGGGTCGGCATCCGCCACCACCAGGCCATGCACTTGCTTGAGCCAGGCCGGCTGAATGGCGAACTCGTCGCTCAGGCGGCGACGGTTCTCGGCGACTGCAACAGGGTCGTCCCCCACATGGTCACCAAGGTTGAAGGCTTCATAGGGCGGCAAGCTGACGCCGCCCTGGCGGGTGGTGACACAGGCGCGCACCGAGGCCGGGGCCGGCCAGTCGGGGAACAGCAGCGACTGCGTCAGGCCACTCATCCGATAAAGCTCTCGCGGTCCTGGTTCAGCAGCGACAGCAACCAGACGAAGTCATCTGGCAATGGCGATTCCCACTTCATCACCTCACCGGTAATAGGGTGGGCCAACGCAAGGAAACGCGCATGCAGCGCCTGGCGCGGGAAGGTTTTCACCGCCTCGACCATGGTCGGGCTGGCTGCGGGCGGAATGCGGAAGCGCCCGCCGTACGTCTGGTCGCCGACCAGCGGGAAGCCAACGTGGGCCATGTGCACGCGAATCTGGTGGGTACGGCCGGTTTCCAGCTTGACCCGCACGTGGGTATGCGAGCGGAAGCGCTTGAGCACACGGTAGTGGCTGACCGCAGGCTTGCCGCCGTCGGTAACCGCCATGCGCTGGCGCATGCCGCCGTGGCGGCCGATCGGGGCGTCGATCTTGCCACCGGCAGTGACCACGCCAATCACGATGCACTCGTAGATGCGGCTGACCTTGCGGGCCTGCATTTGCTCCACCAGCTTGGTCTGCGCCTGCAGGGTCTTGGCCACCACCATCAGGCCGGTGGTGTCCTTGTCCAGGCGGTGAACGATACCGGCGCGCGGTACGTTGACGATATCTGGCACGTGGTGCAGCAACGCATTGAGCAGGGTGCCGCTGGCATGCCCGGCGGCCGGGTGCACAACCAGCCCGGCTGGCTTGTTGATCACCAGGATGTGCTCGTCTTCGTAGACGATATCCAGTTCGATATCTTCTGCGATCCACTCACCCTGGGCCTCTTGCTCGGCCTCCAGGATAAGCTGCGAGCCACCATGGACAAGGTCGCGAGGGCGCACGACTGCACCATCGACCGTCAGGCGGCCCTCTTTGATCCACGAAGTTAGCCGCGAACGCGAGTACTCGGCGAACAATTGGGCGGCGACCTGGTCGAGGCGTTGGCCGCCCAGTTCGGACGGTACCTCTGCGCTAAGTTGAATGATCTCGGACATGCTCGATTCGGCGGGCGCACAGCCTTTGGTTTCGGCTGCGAGCTTGTGGTTAAATACGGCTTCTTTTGTCCCGGGGTTGGCCGGGGCGCTCATCATAACAGGACGGCACCGCCCAAGACAGCGGCCGTCTAAAGGGACGCAAGCCGCCATGCAAGTGAAACACCTGCTGCTGATCGCCATCCTCGGGCTCACCGCGGCCTGTTCCTCCAATAAGGAAGTGATTGACGAGAACCTCAGCGAGGCCGAGCTGTACCAGCAGGCACAAGCTGATCTGGACAACTCCAGCTATACCAGCGCCGTGAACAAGCTCAAGGCCCTGGAATCGCGCTATCCGTTCGGCCGCTATGCCGACCAGGCGCAGCTCGAGCTGATCTACGCCAACTACAAGAACTCCGAGCCCGAGGCTGCCAAGTCGGCTGCCGAGCGCTTCATCCGCCTGCACCCGCAGCACCCGAACGTCGACTACGCCTACTACCTCAAGGGCCTGACCTCGTTCGACCAGGACCGTGGCCTGCTGGCGCGCTTCCTGCCGCTGGACATGACCAAGCGTGACCCTGGCGCTGCCCGCGACTCGTACAACGAGTTCGCCCAGCTGACCAGCCGCTTCCCCAACAGCCGCTACTCGCCCGACGCCAAGCAGCGCATGATCTACCTGCGCAACCTGCTGGCCTCGTACGAAATCCACGTGGCCGACTACTACCTGAGCCGCCAGGCCTATGTGGCCGCTGCCAACCGTGGCCGCTACGTGGTGGAAAACTTCCAGGAAACCCCATCGGTCGGCGACGGCCTGGCAGTGATGGTCGAGTCGTACCAGAAGATGCACCTGGACGAACTGGCCGCCAGCAGCCTGGAAACCCTCAAACTCAACTACCCGAACCACCCGAGCCTGGTCGATGGCGAGTTCCAGCCCAAGCAAACCGAGTCTGACGGCCGCAGCTGGCTGTCCACGGCCACCCTGGGCCTGATCGAAACCGAGACCCCGCTGCCGCCGGGCGAAACCCGCGCCAACCAGGACGTGGTCAAGCAGTTCCAGGATGCGCGCGACGAGATGCCGCAAGAGCTGCTGCCCAAAGACGAGAACGGCGACCCGATCGTGCCGGAAGGCCCGAAAGAAGCCGAGAAAGACCGCTCCTGGTTCAGCTACATGACCTTTGGTCTGTTCGACTGATCCACGGCGGTAAATGAAAGGGAGGCCCTAGGCCTCCCTTTTTTATTGGCCGCGTCCTAGACTGTCGGTTTCTTCAACCGACAAGCTGGACACCATGGTTCGCCTACTTTTCTGGATCGCCCTGATCGCCGCCGCGTTCTGGCTGTGGCGCAAGTTCAAAGTCAGCCAGCAGTCGCACCCCGAGGCGAAGCTGGATGCGCCACTGAAGATGGTGCGCTGTGCCCATTGCGGCGTGCACCTGCCCAATGACCGGGCACTGCAGCAAGGCAGCGAGTGGTACTGCAGCCAGGCACACCTGCAGCAAGGCCCTGGCCGCCAAAACTAAATAAAGAACCCTGTGGGAGCGGGTTTACCCGCGAATGCGGCTTTGAAGCTGCCGACGCATTCGCGGGTGAACCCGCTCCCACAGGGTTCGCGGTCGATTCCCCTCTCTACTTATCCCTCCCCGACCCTTTTGCATCATTTACGACCCCTCCCCCTCCTCCAGCATTGACCCACCCCGGCAAAACTCGCTAAATCCTATTTATCCGCATAAATATGAAAAATAGCGAAATGCTCAAACCCAAACGCAAGCGCCAAAAGCTGTCGGATGTGATCGTCGAATCGGTCAAGCGCTCGATCGTCACCGAAGCGCTGCACCCAGGCGACCGTCTGCCCACCGAGCGTGAGCTGATGGAGCATTTCGAATGCTCCAAAGGCACCGCCCGCGAAGCGCTCAAGGCCCTTGAGGTCGAAGGCCTGGTCAGCACCCGCACCGGCCCGACCGGCGGCGCCTACCTCGTTGAGGCGGGCACCGAGCCAGCCAGCCGCGCGCTGCGCAACTACCTGCACTTCCAGCATCTGGACGGTGAACAGGTGTACCAGCTGCGCAAAGTCATCGAGGTGGAGTTGGCCGTGTCGGTCATGGGCAAGCTGAGCGAAGCCGACTATGCCGCGCTGCAGGCCAACATCAACTTCTGCAGCGCGCCGGAAGACAGCGAAGAAGGCCAGCGTGAGCAACGCCTGGCGGAACTGGAGTTCCATACCTTGCTGGCCGACCGCTGCCCCAACCCGTTGCTGCGCTTCATGGCGGTGTTCCTCAACGACCTGCTGCGCGACCTGGTGGTGCTGAAAAAGGCCTACCTGCCCAAACGCCAGCAATTCGCCGCCGCCAACATCGACTACCACAAGCAATTGCTGGCCGCCCTGCGCGCCAGCGACGAACCCGCCGTACGCCGGCTGATGCACGAACACATGTGCGACGCCGAACACCACATGACCGCGCTGGAAGGCGAGGTTGCCCGCAACTTCCTGCTGGAGTTCGACCACCACCACTGATGCGCCTGGAAAGAGGCCTGCACACAGGCCCGGCCGTACCCGCTTTGTCATTGCCACTCCTGCCTAATAACCACAACCAAGGAGTTACTCATGCAAAGACGTACCCTGCTCAAGGCAGGCCTTGCCCTGGGTGCCTTAGGTAGCCTCCCCTTGGGAGCGCACCGGGCATTCGCCGACCAACCGCTGACCTTCTATGGGCTTAAATCCATGTCGGGCGCCTTCGCCAGTTACGGCAAGTACGCCGACATGGGCTCGCGCCTGGCCATCGCCGAGTACCCGCAGCTGCTCGGCCACCCGCTCAAGTACAAGGTCATCGACACCGAAGGTAACGCCGGCAAGGCGGTGCGCAAGGTGCAGGAAGCCATCGGCCAGGATGGCGCACGCTTCTTCCAGGGCTGCACCCTGTCGTCTTCGGCGCTGGCGGTGTCGAAGGAAATCCACAAGGCCGGCGGCGTGTTCATGACGCCTGTGGGTGCCGACGAAATCACCGGCAAAGACTGCAACGCCTCGACCTTCCGCTGGTCGGTGCCCACCTACGGTGCCATCCGCGAAACGCTGGTACCGATGATTCGCCAGCTGCCCCAGGCCAAGCGCTGGTACACCATCACGCCGCAATACGTGTTCGGCGATGCCCTGCTGGACAACGCCCGCAAGGTGTTCGCCGAGCTGGGCGTGGAACACATCGGCAACAGTTACCACTCGCTGCAGGAGCAGGAGTTCTCCGGCTACCTGACCAACGCCATTGCCGCCAAGCCCGACGTGCTGGTGCTGCTCAACTTCGGCAGCCAGGCGTCCAACGCCCTGCGCCAGGCGGTGAATTTCGGTATCAAGGACCGCATGAAAGTGCTGATGGTGTGGTCGGCCGGCCTCGACCAGTTCCAGGAGCTGGGCAGTGACGTGCTCGAAGGCGTGTACCTGGGCGCGCAGTACTGGCACCAGGTCGATACCCCGCTGAACAAGCAGCTGGTCGCCGCCACCCGCAAGGCCTACGGCATCAACCCCAACTACCCGCTGGCCGCCGACTACATCGGTACCAAGGTAATGCTCGAGGCCATCGTCAAGGCCGGCAGCCTGGACGGCGCCGCCGTGTCTGCGGCGTTGCAGGGCATGCGCTTCCAGGGCCCGACCGGCGAAGAGCTGATCCGCCCGGGCGACCACCAGGTGCTCAAGGATTACTACCTGCTGCGCGGCAAGCCCCAAGGGCAGATGCGCGACGAGGACGACCTGGCCGAAATCATCAGCTCGGGCCGCTCGTTCGTCGAGGTCGACCACACCGGTTGCGCCCTGGCCTGAAGCCGCGGCGTTAGTCAAAAACACTCGTACAGGCAGCCGCCCCGCGCGCTGTCGAGGGCACGCTCATGCTCGATTTGTACCTGTTCCAACTGCTCAACGGCCTGGGCCTGGGGATGATCTACTTCCTCATCGCCGTGGGCCTGACGATCATTTTCGGCCTGCTCAACTTCGTCAACTTCGCCCACGGCGCATTCTTCTTACTGGGCGCCTACCTGTGCTACACCGCCGTGGCCATCACCGGCAACTTCTGGCTGGCACTGCTGATCGCGCCGCTGGTGGTGGCCGCGCTGGCCTGGGCGGTCGAGCGCCTGCTGATCAAGCGCATCTACCACCTGCCGCACACCTTCCAGATCCTTGTCACCCTCGGCATCGCGCTGATCATCCAGGAAGCCTCGGTGCTGATCTGGGGCCCGGTGGGCAAGAACATCGCCGTGCCGCCCGAGCTGCGCGGGGTGCTGATCCTCGGTGACTTCATCTACCCCTACTACCGCCTGTTCCTGATCGGTTTCGCCGCGCTGATCGGCGTTGGCCTGTGGCTGCTGCTGGAACGCACACGCTTCGGTGCGCTGGTGCGGGCCGGCAGCGAAAGCACCGAAACCGTGTCGCTGCTGGGCACCAACATCTTCCGCCTGTTCTCCCTCACCTTCGCCCTGGGCGTGGGCCTGGCCGGCGTGGCAGGCGTGCTGTTCGCGCCGCTGCGTGGTGCCCAGCCCTTTGTCGGCCCGGAAATCCTCGGCATCGCCTTCGTGGTGGTGGTGATCGGCGGCATGGGCTCGTTCGGCGGTGCGCTGGTCGGCGGCCTGCTGGTGGGTGTGGTGCAAAGCATGATGACCAGCCTCTGGCCGCAAGGCGCCAGCCTGATGATCTACGGCGCCATGGCGGCGGTGATCCTGGTCCGTCCCTATGGCCTGTTCGGGAGAGCCTGAGATGAGCGAAAAGAACCCATTGCCAGTCGCCAAGGGCCGCGCCCCGGCGCTGCTGTTGCTGGTGGTCGCCAGCCTGGTGGCACTGCCGCTGCTGCTGCCCTCGGCCACCCTGGCCACCGAGATCCTGATCTTTGCCCTGGCCGCGCTGGCCTGCAACCTGCTGCTCGGCTACACCGGCCTGCTGTCGTTCGGCCAGGGCATCTTCTTTGGCGTGGGCGCCTATGGCGCGGCGCTGCTGATGATCCACCTGCAGTGGGGCATGTTCGCCGCCCTGCTCGGCGCAGCGGTGTTCGGTGCCTTCCTGGCGCTGCTGGTGGGTGCCTTGGCAATCCGCCGCACGGGCATCTACTTCGTCATGCTGACCCTGGCCTTCAGCCAGATGGCCTACTTCCTGGCCTACACCCTCAGCGGCTGGACCGGCGGTGACAACGGCCTGCTCGACGTACCGCGGCCGAACATCGAGATTGCCGGCCATGTGCTGGTCGACCTGGCCGACCCACGGCACTTCTATGTGTTTGTCGCGGTGTTGTTCCTGCTGATCTTCGCCGGTGCCCTGCGGGTGATCCGCTCGCCGTTTGGCAGCACCCTGCTGGCCATCCGCGAAAACGAAACCCGCGCCGCCGCCATCGGCTACGACACCCGCCACTTCAAGATCCTGGTGTTCATGCTGTCGGGTGCCATCACCGGTATCGCCGGGGCGCTGTACGCCATGCTGCTGCACTTTGCGCCACTGTCGAACATCGACCTGATGATGAGCGAGAACATCCTGATCATGACCATCGTCGGCGGTACCGGTTCGCTGTTCGGCTCGCTGCTGGGGGCCGGCGCCATCGTGCTGCTGGGCGACGTGCTGTCGGAACTGTGGCCGCGCTGGCTGATGCTGCTGGGGGTAATCCTGATCCTGGTGGTGGTGTTCATGCGCGGCGGCCTGTGGGGCGGCCTGGCCGAACTGGGCAAGCGCCTGCTGGCAAACCGCAACGCCAATGACAAACCCCAGGCCAAGACCAAGGAGACCCTGTGATGAGCGACTACCTCCTGGAAACCCGCCAGCTGGAGTTGGCCTACGGGCCGTTCAAGGCAGTCGCCGGCGTGGACCTTAAAGTGCGCGCCGGCACCATCCACACAGTCATCGGCCCCAACGGCGCCGGCAAGACCAGCCTGTTCCACTGCCTGACCGGCGAGCGCCAGGCCACTGCGGGCAAGATCCTGTTCAACGGCCAGGACATCATCCACAAGCCATCCCACGGCCGAGTGGCGCTGGGCATGGCGCGTTCGTTCCAGCTCACCAGCCTGTTCCAGAACCTGTCGGTGCGCGAAAACCTGCGCCTGGCCGCCCAGGGCCGCGATGGCCTGGGCGCGCTGAACTTCTGGCGCAGCGTCGAGCACAAGCGCAGCCACTGGAACACCGCCGACCAGGTGCTGGAGCGCCTGAAGCTTACCGCACGCGCCGAAACCCTGGCCGGTGAACTCTCGCACGGCCAGCAGCGCGTGCTGGAAGTGGGCATGTCGATCTGCGCCAAACCCACCCTGCTGATGCTCGACGAACCCACCTCGGGCATGGGCATCGACGACATCCCGGTGATGACCGACCTGATCAGCGACCTCGGCCGCGACCACACCGTGCTGCTGATCGAGCACAACATGAGCATCGTCATGTCGATCAGCCAGCGCATCACGGTGATGAGCCACGGCCAGATCCTGGTCGAGGGTACCCCTGAACAGGTGCGCAATGACGCGCGCGTGCGCACCGCCTACCTTGGAGAGGCCGCCTGATGCTCAACGTCGATTCGATCCACTCCTACTACGACAAGAGCCATGTGCTCGAAGGCGTCTCGCTCAAGGTCGAGGCTGGCGAGCTGGTGACCTTGCTCGGGCGCAACGGCGCCGGCAAGACCACCACCTTGCGCAGCATCCTCGGCATCGTCCGCCCACGGCAGGGGCAGATCAGCTTCAACGGCCAGCAGTTGGTCGGCCGCGAAATCTTCGATATCGCCCGGCTCGGCATTGCCCTGGTGCCAGAGCACCGCGGCATCTTCCGCCAGCTCAGCGTGGAGGAGAACCTGAAGATTGCCGTGCGCAAGACCAGCCGCTGGCAGCTGGAGGACGTGTACAGCATGTTCCCACGGTTGAAGGAGCGGCGCCGCAACGGCGGTTTTGCCCTGTCTGGTGGCGAGCAGCAGATGCTGGCCATTGCCCGCGCCCTGCTTAACGGCCCCAAGTTGCTGATTCTCGACGAGCCGACTGAAGGCCTGGCCCCGGTGATTGTCGACGAGCTGGTGAAGATCTTGCGGCGGATCAAGGACGAAGGCCTGTCGATTTTGCTGGTGGAGCAGAACCTGATGGTCTGCGATGCCCTTGCTGACCGCCATTACGTGCTGGAGCAAGGCCGGGTTGCCTACCAGGGCAGTGCTGCGCAGTTCCGCGAAGACCCGACCATCAAGAACCGTTACCTGGCCCTTAGCGCCTGACCCAGGCCTGCTTTTCTGTACCGGCAACCCAATATTTTCAGGAGAGATGATCCATGAACACCCGCATCGATCCCTCGCAGCACCTGCTCGGCCAAGGCTCACTGGTCAGCCTTGAGCGCCTCTGGCAATCACTGATGGACTTGGCCCGGCTCGGCGCCACCGCCAAGGGCGGCGTGTGCCGCCTGGCCCTGACCGACCTCGACCGCCAGGCCCGCGACCTGTTCGTGCGCTGGTGCGAAGAAGCCGGCTGCACCATCAGCGTCGACGCCATCGGCAACATCTTCGCCCGCCGCCCCGGCCGCAACCCTGCCCTGCCACCGGTGATGACCGGCAGCCATATCGACACCCAGCCCACCGGCGGCAAGTTCGATGGCTGCTACGGGGTCATGGCCGGCCTCGAAGTGATCCGTACCCTGAATGACCTGAACCTGACCACCGAAGCCCCGCTGGAAGTGGTGGTGTGGACCAACGAAGAAGGCTCGCGCTTTCCGCCGTGCATGATGGGTTCGGGCGTGTTCGCCGGTAAGTTCGGCCTGCAGGAAACCCTGGACAAGGTCGACGACCAGGGCCTGTCGGTAGGCACGGAATTGCAGCGCATCGGCTACGCCGGCCCCCGCGTACCCACCGGGCATGCCGTCGGCGCCTATTTCGAAGCGCACATCGAGCAGGGCCCGGTGCTGGAAGACCAGCGCACCACCATCGGCGTGGTCCAGGGCTGCCTGGGGCAGAAATGGTTCGACCTGGTACTGACCGGCGTCGAGGCGCATGCCGGCCCTACCCCGATGCACCTGCGCAAGGACGCCCTGGTCGGCGCCGCCGAAGTAGTGGCAGCGGTCAACCGCGTGGCCCATGCCCATCAACCGCATGCCTGCGGCACGGTCGGCTGCCTGACCCTGCACCCAGGTTCGCGTAACGTCATCCCCGGCCAGGTGCAGATGACCATCGACCTGCGCCACCTCGCCCCCGAGCACCTCGCCGCCATGGTCAGCGAAGTGCGCGCCGCCATTGAAACCAGCGCGGCAAAACACGGGCTGAGCTATGCACTGACGCCGACCGCCGACTTCCCGCCGCTGTACTTCGCCGAGCAGTGTGTGGATGCCGTACGCCAGGGCGCACGCGAGCTGGGCCTGAGCCACATGGATATCGTCAGCGGCGCCGGCCACGATGCCATCTTCCTTGCCGAACTGGGCCCGGCCGGGATGATCTTCGTGCCGTGCGAGGGTGGCATCAGCCACAACGAAATCGAAAATGCCGCACCGCAGGACCTGGCCGATGGCTGCGACGTACTGCTGCGTGCCATGTTTCAGGCCGCCAACCCCGGAGCCCGTTGAGATGACCCAGAAAACCGCGATTGGCGAGTTCACCGCCGTCGAACTGCTCGCACTGTACCAGCGCCGCCAGCTGTCACCGGTAGAGGTAATCGATGATGTACTGGCGCGCATCGACCTGCACAACCCGGCGGTCAACGCCTACTGCCACGTCGATGGCGAAGGTGCCCGCGCCGCCGCCCGCGCCAGCGAACAGCGCTGGCAACGCGGCGAGCCCTGTGGCCGGCTGGATGGCATACCCGCGTCGATCAAGGACCTGACCCTGACCTGCGGCATGCCCACCCGCAAGGGCTCGCGCACTACCTCGGGCGCAGGCCCGTGGGAGGTCGATGCGCCCTTCACCGCCTTCATGCGCGAAGCCGGCGCAGTGCTGGTGGGCAAGACCACCACGCCCGAGTTCGGCTGGAAAGGGGTCACCGACAACCCGCTGTATGGCATTACCCGCAACCCCTGGGATACCCGGCTGACCGCTGGCGGCTCGTCCGGTGGTGCGGCGGCAGCTGCCGCGTTGAACCTGGGCGTGCTGCACCAGGGCAGCGATGCCGGTGGTTCGATACGCATCCCCTGCGCCTTTACCGGCACCTTCGGCATCAAGCCGACATTTGGCTATGTACCGCAATGGCCGGCCAGCGCCATGACGGTGCTTTCGCACTTGGGGCCGATGACGCGCACCGTAGACGACTCGGTATTGATGCTCGACTGTGTGGCCCGGCCTGATGCCCGTGACGGGCTGGCCGGCGCACCACGGCAGGCAGCGTGGCTAGGCCAGGAACAAGACCTGAGCGGCCTGCGCATCGCCTACAGCGCCGACTTCGGCTACGTGCAGGTCGACCCGCAGATTCAGGCACTGGTGGCACAAGCGGTGCAGCGCCTGGCACGGCTGGGCGCACAGGTTGAGGAAGTGGACCCAGGCTTTGGCGACCCGCTGGAAACCTTCAATACCCTGTGGTTTGCCGGGGCGGCGCGGTTGGCCAGTGGGTTCAGCGATGAACAGCGGGCACTGCTTGACCCGGGGTTGCGCTGGATTGCCGAACAGGGGGCACGCATCAGCCTGAGCGAGTACACCCAGGCGCTGGAGGCACGGGCGGAGTTGATTGCGAAGATGAATGCCTTCCACCAGCGCTACGACGTGCTGGTATCGCCGATGCTGCCGCTGGTGGCGTTCGAGGCCGGGCACAACGTGCCGCCTGGGTCGGGGATGGCGCAATGGATGGAATGGACGCCGTTCAGTTACCCCTTCAACCTAACCCAGCAGCCGGCGGCTTCGGTGCCCTGCGGGTTTACCCGCGAAGGCTTGCCGGTGGGGCTGCAGGTGGTGGCCGGGCGCTTTGCCGATCAGCAAGTGCTACGGGTGTGCAAGGTGTATGAGCAGCATTACCCGAGCCGGCATTTACAGGCGCCGATTACCGGCTGATATCTCTACTGGCTTCACTGGCCTTTTCGCGGGTAAACCCGCTCCCACAGGGACCGCACAGTTCTCAAAACCTGTGCCGTACCTGTGGGAGCGGGTTTACCCGCGAAGAGGCCCTCAGCCCAAACGCCCCTCTGGGGCATAGGGCGCCGGGTCAATGATCGGCTCGGCACCGGTCAGCAGGTCGGTAAACAGCTGGCACGAAGCCGGCGCCAGCACCAACCCGTTACGGTAATGCCCGCAGTTCAACCACAACCCAGCATGCCCCGGCACCGGCCCGATGTACGGAATGCCCTCAGGCGACCCCGGCCGCAGCCCGGCCCAGTGCGCCACCACCGTGGCCCCTTCCAGCTCAGGCAACAGCTCCACTGCCGAAGCCTTCAAACTCTCCAGCGCATCCTCGGTGGGTGTCTTGTCATACCCGGCATGCTCCAGCGTACTGCCCACCAGAATGTGCCCATCACGCCGCGGGATCGCATAGCGCCCCTTGGCCAGCACCATGCTCGGCAGGAAGTCTTCGGCGCACTTGAACAAGATCATCTGGCCCTTCACCGGCTCCACCGGCAGCTCCAGGCCAAGCGTGCGCAACAGGTCGCCGCTCCAGGCGCCAGCACTGAGCACCACCTCATCCGCCGCCAGCACACCGTCGGCCATCTGCACGCCCGTTACCCGCCCGCCCTGCTGCACGAAACCAGTGATCTGGCAGTGCTCGCGCAAGGTCACGTTAGGCAGCGCCAGCAGCGCCGCCTTCAGCGACTTCACCAGGCGTGGGTTGCGCACATTGGCCACGCCAGCCATGTAGATGGCGCGCTTGAAGCCAGGGCCCAGTACCGGCACCGCGTCATAGGCCGCCGAGATATCCACCGCACTCAGCGGCCGCTGCTCGCGCTCGGCCCAGGCCAGCGCTTCGGCTTCGTCGTCCAGGTCGAGCCAGTACAGGCCGGTGGTGTGCACTTCGGGGTCTATGCCGGTGCTGGCGAACAAGCGCTCGCCCAACTGTGGATAAAAGTCCTGCGACCAGTGTGCCAGGGCGGTCACTGCCGGGCTGTAGCGCCACGGGTACAACGGCGAGACGATGCCACCGCCGGCCCAGGACGACTCACGGCCAACCTCACCCTGATCACACACCACCACCTGGCCGACCTTGGCTGCCAGGTTGAACGCCGTCAGCAGGCCGATCACCCCGCCGCCGACCACCACTACTTGCTTGCTCATCTGTCGATCCAAACCTGAAGTAAAACCGCGATGCACCGGGCATCATTCAACCTTCAGCTTCCCCAGCAGTGCGCGCTGTGTTCAACGGCACCCGGATTGCGCTGCACACCGGCCTGGTCGAGCTGGTAATCACCACAACCGTCCTGCGCCATCAGCCCATGCGGCAGCCGCCGGGCGCGCAACGTGAAGGTGTCGCTGTCGCGCTGGGCCTGCAGGCTGTAGTAGCGGTTACCGTCGGGCAAGGCCGGGTCGCCCTCGGCGTATTGGCCGGTGCGCACGCGGTGGCGCTCCAGGCGCAGGGCAGCATCATGCAGCAGGCCAACCACTTCGCTGCGCGCGGCTCGCCGAAGCTGGTCGCTGTAACTGGGGTAGGCAATGGCTGCCAGAATGCCGGTCACGGCCAGCACAATCAACAACTCGATCAGGCTCAAGCCTTGCTGCATGTCAGTCTCCTCGCAATCTTTGCCGCCAGGTAATGCGTTGGGTTGTGCCAGCGGCAACGGCGTAGACCGCTTCCAGTACATGCCGTGACTGGGTTTGCTTGCTGACGGCGGTTATCCTGAACAGGGTGACCGGCTGCCCTTCTGGCATATGCGCGGCACGTTTGCTGACACCCAGACTCTGTAGATGGAAGTAGCCGGTCTGGGTGGCTTGCCATTGCCCAACCAGATCGTGCGGTCGGGCTGGTGGCAGGCACGCGTTACAAGAACCTGGCGGCGCACGTTCAAGTTCGCGCGCGCCTGCATGCAAGGCGGCCTCGGCCTCTTCCAGCGCCAGCAGGCCATCGCTCAGGTAGCCGGTCATACGCGTTTCCACCAGCGCGTCACGCAGGGCGGATGCGGCGAGCAGGCCCAGCAGCATGCTGAGTACCAAGGCCAACAGCAGGACAACACCACGTTGGCGGCTCATGAAGCGGGTACCGGGTTGCGGATTGCGACGCTCAACTCATGGCGCTGTTCGAGTTTGAGCGTGGGTTCGTAAAGCATCAGGGTGACATCCACCCGCTCTCCCTCTGCCATTTGCACGCGCTGGAGACGCATCGCCTGCACATTCTCAAGCAACGGTTGAAATTTGCTTTTTCCGCGCTTGAACTTCAGCGTATTGCCTTGGAGCTGGTAGACATACCTGCTGACCGGGTACACCAGTGAGTACCCGGCCTTGCGGTCTGCATCCACAGACGCTTCTTCAAGGCAATCGGTCTGCACAAACCAGTCAGGTGCACCAGCTTGCCCGGGCAGCTCTGCCACGACCAGACTGAGGGTGGATGCTTCGATCACCAAAGGGCGAGCGAATACTTGTTGCACCGTTGGGTCATCGAAATCGTCAGGTTTCAGACGCAAGCAACCGAACATCCCGGCCATGCGTATATCCTGAGCCATGCGTAGCAACGCCTGCCGTGCCTCGTCCTGCATACGTACCGCAGCACTTTGCAGGCGCCAGGTCTGGTGGGCCGATGTGAAGAGCTGACTAGCCGCCGCCAGCAACATCAACCCAATGGCCAGCGCCAGCATCAGCTCAAGCAAGCCAAAACCACTTTGGGCGCGTTTCATCGACGCCCCCGTTCATGCTCACTGTGCGCCGCCATAGCCGCCTGCCCATCGCGACGCGCGCTGTCCACAGCCTGCAGGGCCTTCAACTGCAACCCCGCCGCCGCGAACATGCCCACGGCCACGACCACCACAGCCAATAACACTTCCAGGAGCGTCATGCCCCGTTGCCTTGCGTGCATCCCTGCACCTCCTGCGATTTTTCCCGCAATTGCCTTCAACTTGGGCGACTGGACCCGTTGCCCAACCACCAGGAAGCTATAGCCAAGCACTTCCTGGGAGGAATGCACGGTGAAGCAACGCGGCGTAACACTGATACAAATGTTGTCGGCCTTGGCCGTGGCGGTGTTGCTGACACAGCTCGGCATGCCGGCCTACGCCAGGATGAGCGATGACTTACACCGGGCGGCGGCTGCCCGTGATTTGGCCCAGGCACTGCGCAGTGCGCGCAGCCATGCGTTGCTGCAGGGCCAGCCGGTACTGGTGCAGGCGTTGGACGGTAATTGGGGGAATGGTTGGCGGGTGGCGCTGGAGCATAACCAGCAGGTGCTGCGTGAGCAGCGACTGGCGCGGCCTTTGAACATCACCAGCAGTAAAGGCGAGCAATTCAAGTTCAGTGCGCAGGGAGTGCCGATGAACCTGGCTAACACCTGGTTCTCGTTTACGCTGGAAGTGTGCGAGCGCTCATCTGCCACCAGCCGCTACCAAGTGGTAATGGCATCGACGGGACGAGTCAACGTGTTTGCAGAGGACCGCCACAATACTCGGTGTGCATCCTGATAGCCTTGAGTCGGCTTTGCTGGCCCTATCGCCGGCAAGCCAGCTCCCACAGGTACAACACAAGCCTTGAAGGCAGTGTTATTCCAGTGGGGGCTGGCTTGCCGGCGATGAGGCCAGAACTGGCTTACATCAGATCAACGAACGAACCCGCAGCTCTTTAGGCATCGAGAAGGTGATGTTCTCCTCCCGCCCATCCAGCTCTTCAGCGCCCGTGGCGCCCCAGGCCTTGAGCTGCTCGATCACGCCACGCACCAGCACTTCGGGGGCCGAAGCACCGGCGGTGATGCCGATCTGTGCGGCCTGGTCGAACCAGCCGCGTTGCAGGTCTTCGGCACCGTCGATCAGGTAGGCCGGGGTGCCCATGCGCTCGGCCAACTCGCGCAGGCGGTTGGAGTTGGAGCTGTTCGGGCTGCCGACCACCAGTACCACATCGCATTCGTCAGCCAGCTGCTTGACCGCGTCCTGGCGGTTCTGGGTGGCGTAGCAGATGTCGTCCTTGCGCGGGCCACCGATGTTCGGGAAGCGTGCACGCAGGGCGTCGATGACGCGGCTGGTGTCGTCCATCGACAGCGTGGTCTGGGTGACAAAAGCCAGGTGGTCCGGGTCGCGCACCTGCAGGTTGGCAACATCTTCCTCGTCTTCGACAAGGTAGATGGCGCCGCCGTTGCTGGCGTCGTACTGGCCCATGGTGCCTTCGACTTCCGGGTGCCCTGCGTGGCCGATGAGAATGCACTCACGGCCATCGCGGCTGTACTTGGCCACCTCGATGTGCACCTTGGTTACCAACGGGCAGGTGGCGTCGAACACTTTCAGGCCACGGCCAGCGGCTTCCTGGCGCACGGCCTGGGAAACACCGTGGGCACTGAAGATGACGATGACATCGTCTGGCACCTGGTCCAGCTCTTCGACGAAGACGGCGCCACGGTTGCGCAGGTCTTCCACCACGAACTTGTTGTGCACCACTTCGTGGCGCACATAGATCGGCGGGCCGAAGACTTCCAGCGCGCGGTTGACGATCTCGATCGCCCGGTCGACCCCCGCGCAGAAGCCGCGAGGGTTGGCGAGTTTGATTTGCATGCTCGGCTCCAGGCTTACAGGGCCTTAACCTCGAGGATCTCCACCTCGAAGGTCAGGGTCTTGCCAGCCAGTGGGTGATTGAAGTCGATGGTCACCTGGTCGTCATCGAACGCTTTGACCACACCCGGCAGCTCGGTGTTGGCGGCGTCGTTGAAGATGATCAACAGCCCTTCGGACAGTTCCATGCCCTCGAAGTTGGACCGCGGCATGACTTGCACGTTTTGCGGGTTGGGCTGGCCGAAGGCATTCTCCGGGGCCACTACCACCGTACGCTTGTCACCGGCCTTGAAGCCGAACAGGGCGCTTTCAAAGCCCGGCAGCAGGTTGCCATCGCCCACCTTGAAGGTGGCTGGGGCCTTGTCGAACGTGCTGTCGACAGTGTCGCCGTTTTCCAGGTGCAGCGCGAAGTGCAGGGTGACTTCGGTGTTCTGGCCGATACGGGTGTCAGTCATGGACCGGATCCTCGGACTTCTTGCTCTTGAACATATCCAGCGCCAGCATCACCGCACCAACGGTGATGGCGCTGTCGGCCACGTTGAAGGCCGGGAAGTAATGGCGGTTCTGCCAGTGCACCAGGATGAAGTCCACCACATGGCCCAGCACGATGCGATCGTACAGGTTGCCGATGGCCCCACCCAGCACCAGCGCCAGCGCCACGGCCAGCCAAGTCTCGTTGCGCCCCAGGCGCTTGAGCCACACCACCAGCACGGCACTGACCACCACGGCGATCAGGGCGAACAGCCAGCGTTGCCAGCCGGCGCCATCAGCCAGGAAGCTGAACGCGGCACCGGTGTTGTAGGCCAGGGTCCAGCTGAAGTAGTCAGGGATGACCACAATCTGCTGGTACATGGTCAGGGCATTGTTGAAGTACAGCTTGGTGGCCTGGTCGACGACCAGGACCAGCAAGCTCAGCCAAAGCCATGCAAGGCGCCCGAAGCGCCCCGCTGCAGGGTTAGGCATAGTGACGCACCTCACCCGAACCGCTCAGGTTGTCGACGCAACGGCCGCAGATTTCCGGGTGCTCCGGGTGGCTGCCAACGTCGGCGCGGAAGTGCCAGCAACGGCCGCACTTGGTGTGGCCGGACTTGACCACTTGCAGCTTCAGGCCTTCGACTTCGGTGGCCACGGCTTCTGCCGGTGCTTGTACGAACGGCACCACGCTGGCCGCCGAGGTGATCAGCACGAAGCGCAGCTCATCGCCCAGCTTGCCCAGGTCGGCGCTCAGGCCTTCGTCGGCGTACAGGGTGACTTCGGCCTGCAGGTTCCCGCCGATGACCTTGGCGGTACGCTGGTTTTCCAGCTCCTTGTTGACCGATGCCTTCACCGCCATTACGCGGTCCCAGTAGGCGCGGTCCAGCTCGGTGCCTTCCGGCAGCTCGCTCAGGTCCTGGTACCAGCCGTTGAGCATCACCGACTCGTTGCGCTCGCCCGGCAGGTACTGCCAGATTTCGTCGGCGGTGAACGCCAGGATCGGCGCGATCCAGCGCACCAGCGCTTCGCTGATGTGGTACAGCGCAGTCTGGCAGGAACGGCGGGCGACACTGTTGGCGCCAGTGGTGTACTGGCGGTCCTTGATGATGTCGAGGTAGAAGCCGCCCAGCTCTTGCACGCAGAAGTTGTGCACCTTGGAGTAGACGTTCCAGAAACGGTACTCGCTGTAGTGCTCTTCCAGCTCGCGTTGCAGCAGCAGGGTGCGGTCCACGGCCCAGCGGTCCAGTGCCAGCATGTCTTCCGGGGCCAGCAGGTCACGGGCCGGGTCGAAGCCGGACAGGTTGGACAGCAGGAAGCGCGCGGTGTTGCGGATACGGCGGTAGGCGTCGGCGCTGCGCTGCAGGATCTGCTCGGAAACGGCCATTTCACCGGAATAGTCGGTGGCCGAAACCCACAGGCGCAGGATGTCGGCACCCAGGGTGTTGTTGACCTTCTCCGGCTCGATGGTGTTGCCCAGCGACTTGGACATCTTGCGGCCGTTTTCGTCCACGGTGAAGCCGTGGGTCAGCAGCTCGCGGTATGGCGCGTGGTTGTCGATGGCGCAACCGGTCAGCAAGGAAGAGTGGAACCAGCCACGGTGCTGGTCGGAACCTTCCAGGTACAGGTCGGCGCGCGGGCCGGTGGCGTGGCCGATGTCGTGCGAGCCACGCAGTACATGCCAGTGGGTGGTGCCCGAGTCGAACCACACGTCGAGGGTGTCGGCGATCTTGTCGTACTGCTCGGCTTCAGCGCCCAGCAGTTCGGCGGCGTCCAGCTTGAACCAGGCCTCGATGCCTTCCTGCTCGACGCGCTTGGCCACGGCTTCCATCAGCTCGACAGTGCGCGGGTGCAGTTCGCCGGTTTGCTTGTGCAGGAAGAACGGGATCGGCACACCCCAGTTGCGCTGACGCGAAATGCACCAGTCCGGGCGGTTGGCGATCATCGAATGCAGGCGCGCCTGGCCCCAGGCCGGGACGAACTTGGTGTCTTCGATGGCTTTCAGCGCGCGCTCACGCAGCGGCTCGCCAGTGGTCGGCTGCTTGTCCATGCCCACGAACCACTGCGCGGTGGCGCGGTAGATCAGCGGGGTCTTGTGGCGCCAGCAGTGCATGTAGCTGTGGCTGATGGTTTCGGTGTGCATCAGCGCACCGACTTCGCCCAGTTTTTCGACGATGGCCGGGTTGGCCTTCCAGATGAACTGGCCGCCGAAGAATGGCAGCGACTCGACATACACGCCGTTGCTCTGCACCGGGGTGAGGATGTCGTCGTTGACCATGCCGTAGCGTTTGCAAGTGACGAAGTCGTCTTCACCGTAGGCTGGCGCGGAGTGCACCACACCGGTACCGGCGCCCAGTTCGACGTAGTCGGCCAGGTAGACTGGCGACAGGCGGTCGTAGAACGGGTGACGGAAGTTGACCAGCTCCAGCGCCGAACCCTGGGCGGTGGCAATCACCGAACCTTCCAGGTTGTAGCGTTTCAGGCACGACTCGACCAGCTCTTCGGCCAGCACCAGCAGGCGCTCGCCGGTGTCGACCAGGGCGTACTTGAACTCCGGGTGGATGTTCAGCGCCTGGTTGGCCGGGATGGTCCACGGGGTGGTGGTCCAGATCACGATGGCAGCGGGCTTGGCCAGCGAGGCCAGGCCGAAGGCGGCGGCCAGCTTGGCCTCATCGGCAACCGGGAAGGCTACGTCGATGGTCTGCGATTTCTTGTCGGCGTATTCGACTTCGGCCTCGGCCAAGGCCGAACCGCAGTCGAAGCACCAGTTGACCGGCTTCAGGCCCTTGAACACGAAGCCTTGCTTGACCATCTCGGCCAGCGCGCGGATTTCACCGGCCTCGTTGGCGAAGTTCATGGTCTTGTACGGGTTGTCCCAGTCACCCAGCACGCCCAGGCGGATGAACTCGGTCTTCTGCCCTTCGATCTGCTCGGCGGCGTACTCGCGGCACAGCTCGCGGGTGCGGTCAGCCGACAGGTGCTTGCCGTGGGTAACCTCGACCTTGTGCTCGATCGGCAGGCCATGGCAGTCCCAGCCCGGCACGTACGGCGCATCGAAGCCGGCCAGGGTCTTGGAACGGACGATCATGTCCTTGAGGATCTTGTTCAGCGCATGACCGATGTGAATCTTGCCGTTGGCATAGGGCGGGCCGTCGTGCAGGACGAACTTGGGACGATCCTTGCCAATTTCGCGCAGCTTCTGGTACAGGCCAATGCTGTCCCAGCGCTGCAGGATCTGCGGTTCGCGCTGAGGCAGGCCGGCCTTCATGGGGAAGGCGGTGTCCGGAAGGTTAAGCGTGGCTTTGTAGTCGGTCATTTCAGGCTCTTCGTTAGCGGTTGAGCGTGCCAATGTGCACGTGCGGCGGCGATATCCGCATCGATCGCCGACTTCAGCGCCTCCAGGGAGGCGAATCGCTGCTCTTCACGCAGCTTGTGGTGGAACTCCACCGTCAGGCGCCGGCCATAAAGGTCGCCGGCATAGTCCAGAAGATGAATTTCCAGGTGCGGGCGCCCGTCACCGGCGACGGTGGGACGCACGCCAATATTGCCGACACCCGGCCAGGCCTTGCCGTCGATCTCGATGCTGGCCAGGTAGACCCCGGACAGCGGCACGCGGCGGCGCTTGAGCTGGATGTTGGCGGTAGGTGTACCGAGCTGGCGGGCCAGCTTCTGGCCATGCAGCACGCGGCCGGTGATGCGGTACGGCCGGCCCAGCAGGTGCTCGGCCAGTTCGAAGTTGCCTTCGGACAGGGCCTTGCGCACTTCGGTGCTGCTGACCCGCAGGCCGTCCTGGATCACCGTGTTGGCGGCCTCGACGGTGAAACCGTACTGCTTGCCAGCGTCGACCAGGAAGGCAAAGTCGCCGGCGCGGTCGCAGCCGAAGCGGAAGTCATCGCCCACTTCGAGGTGGCGCACACCCAGGCCGTCGACCAGGATGGCCTTGACGAAGGCATCGGCACTGAGCTTGCTCAGGCGCTGGTTGAACGCCAGGCACAGCACCCGGTCGATGCCTTCGGCCGCCAGCAACTCGACCTTGTCGCGCAGGCGGGCCAGGCGGGCCGGCGCGGTATCGGGGGCGAAGTACTCGCGTGGTTGCGGTTCGAAGATCACCACGCAGGTCGGCAGGCCCAAGGCCTGGCCGCGCTCGCGCAGGCGCGCCAGGATTGCCTGGTGGCCGCGGTGAACCCCGTCGAAGTTGCCAATGGTGGCGACACAGCCCCGGTGCTCGGGGCGCAGGTTGTGAAGACCTCGAACCAGCTGCATAACGCGCTTCTTGCTCATAAAGTGGCCGATTATAACCACACCCGGGCGCCGGTGACAGGCAGCAGCGCCCAAGGGCGGCGTGGAATGCGAAAAACCGACGCCTGACCCGCCCGATGCCTCAGTGCAAGGCCTTGCGGGCAAAATGCCGGGGCCGGAAACCACACAGGTACAGGCATCCGAAATAGGTCACGACGCCAGCCAGGATCAGTGCGCCCAGGCGCATGAAGCGCTCAAGCATGATGCCCTGCTCCCAAGCCGGCATATAGTGCATGCCTGCCAACAGTACCGCCGACATCAACGTCACTGCCAAAACCAGCTTGAGCAGGAACATGGCCCAGCCTGGCTGAGGCTCGAACAACTGTTGACTGCGCAGTTTCCAGAACAGCAGGCCGGCATTCAGGCAGGCACCGAGGCTGATCGCCAATGCCAGGCCGGCATGCGCGAGCGGGCCGACCAGGGCAAGGTTGAACAGCTGGGTGCAGACCAGGGTAAATACCGCGATCTTCACCGGCGTGCGGATATTTTGCTGCGCATAGAAGCCCGGTGCCAGTACCTTGACCAGAATGATCGCCAGCAAGCCTACGGAATAGGCCATCAACGCCCGCTGGGTCATGGCCGCATCAAACGCACTGAACTTGCCATATTGGAACAGGGCCACGGTCAGTGGTTCGGCAAGAATGGCCAGGGCCAGGGTGCACGGCAATACCAGCAGGAAGCACAGGCGCAGGCCCCAGTCGAGGATCCGCGAGTACTCCTCGCGGTCTTTGTTGGCATAGGTCTTGGCCAGGGTCGGCAGCAGGATGGTGCCCAGGGCCACGCCCAGCACCCCCGACGGCAGCTCCATGAGGCGGTCGGCGTAGTACATCCAGGACACCGAGCCGGCCACCAGGAACGAGGCGAAAATGGTGTTGATGATCAGCGAAATCTGGCTTACCGACACCCCAAGAATTGCCGGCAGCATCTGCTTGAGTACCCGCCACACACCCGCATCACGCAGGTTCAGGCGGGGCAGCACGAGCATGCCGATCTTCTTCAACGCCGGCAGCTGGTACAGCAACTGCGCCAGGCCACCGGCCAGCACGCCCCAGGCCAGGGCCATGATCGGTGGGTTGAAGTACGGCGTGAGCAGCACGGCGAAGGCGATCATCGCCACGTTCAACAGGGTTGGGGTGAAGGCCGGCACCGAGAAACGGTTCCAGGTATTGAGGATCGCCCCGGCCAGGGACGACAGCGAGATCAGCAATATATAAGGAAACGTCACCCGCAACAGAGCGGTGGTCAGCTCATATTTTTCGGCGCTGTCGACAAAGCCCGGGGCCGTTGCCCACACCACCCACGGCGCCGCCAGAATGCCGATAGCGGTTACCACGGCCAGGGCCAGGGTCAGCAAACCACTGACATAGGCGACGAAGGTACGCGTGGCCTCCTCGCCTTGCTGGGTCTTGTATTCGGCCAGGATCGGCACAAAGGCTTGGGAAAACGCACCTTCAGCGAAGATGCGCCGCAGCAGGTTGGGCAGTTTGAACGCGATGAAGAAGGCGTCAGTGGCAACGCCAGCACCAAAGATACGGGCCAGGATGGTGTCGCGAATGAAGCCCAGCACCCGCGAAATCATGGTGATCGAGCTTACCGCAGCCAGGGATTTGAGCAGGTTCATCGAAAAGATTCACGTCAAGGGCAGAGGACGCTGCCAGACAGCGTCCGAATGTGCGATACTCCCGCGCCTTCGCAGGGAAGCCAAAAATTCCCGAGTGTACAGGTCGCGCAGCAGAAAGGAATCTTTCCCTCTTGTTGGCGCACCGCTCGGCGGATCCTTGCAGGTGGCCTTGACATCCGGTCGACTGATCGGCATGATTCGCGGCCTATTTTGTTTGCTATTTACCTAAAGTCTTTCGAGGAGCTCGACGGTGGCCAACACACCTTCCGCCAAGAAACGTGCAAAACAGGCTGAGAAGCGTCGCAGCCACAACGCCAGCCTGCGTTCCATGGTCCGCACCTACATCAAGAATGTAGTTAAAGCCATCGACGCAAAAGACGCCGAAAAAGCGCAAGCCGCTTACGTTCTGGCTGTACCTGTAATCGACCGTATGGCCGACAAGGGTATCATCCACAAGAACAAGGCTGCTCGTCACAAAGGCCGTCTGAATGGCCACATCAAGGCGCTGAAAGAAGCTGCAGCTGCCTAAGCGACGCGCTAGTCGAAAAACCGACCCTAGGGTCGGTTTTTTGTTGCCTGCGATTTATGCGACAACGCCAATCCGCTTTTTGTAGGAGCGGCCTTGTGTCGCGAAGGGGCTGCGC
>NZ_JBDJLK010000066.1:0-31013 GCF_039673335.1 Pseudomonas sp. TWI929 | reverse complement strand
CCCACGCCCCCGTGTAATTAGGCCCAGCAATTTAACCGGGGGCGCCCCCCCCCCCCACACCCCCTCCAAACGCCCGCTCCTACAGAGAGCAGCTATTGTCGTACGACATTGAATGCCCAGTAGCCCAGTAACTTGTTCACAGGCTCGAACAACACTCGTTCACCCGCCGCCAACCCCTTACTCACCACTGCGCAGCGCAACACCAGGTAATCCCAGCACTGCCCCTCAGCGCTGATAACCCCAATTCCATGCCTTTCATCAAACCACTTCACAGTCCCTGCCTGGCGGCTGTGCATAAGTATCCCCTTGGGTGATGCCAAAATAGTGGCTACTACCCAATCACAGCGCCGAAACTTGTGAAACTGGCAGAAATATCAGGTACGCCTGGTTTTGCCCACGGAATCTGTTCGCCAAGGTGTGGATAAAGTGTTGGCGCATGGCTAGGAGCCATAAGCGACGGGGCTTGCGTGAGTTTGATCAAATAATGAACAGCTCTCGGCAAGCTACTTTGGTTTACTGGTGCTTGTGCTTGCCAGGTTTTGCCCACAATCGCTGTTAGCCGGTCTGTGGATAATCTGTTCGGTATAGGCTGGAAGCCTTGTAAATCAAGGCCTCCATGAATCAGATCAAAAAATGATCAATCCAGCCTGAATCCCTCTTGATCCATGGAAATCAAGGCCTTGAGTAGTTTATCCACATACAAATTGCCGAGCATTGGCCTGTTGCCCACAAACTCTGTTGGTGTCTCTGTGGACAAGGTGTAGGAAATTAGCTGGAGCCGAACAAATCTGCGGCTTTGCATGGCCTGATCAAATTATGACCAGGGTGTACCTGATATTTTTGTTAGTACCCAACCATGTTCCATGCCGCTAAGGTAATCGAGCCCATAGGAGGAGTTGTGGATAACCATGGCACGATGTTACTCACCTTACGGTGTTGTCGGGGCTTACCCTTCAACAACCTTGGCTTTTTGCGGCCAGCGCCGTGATCCGCTATCAGGGAATTACCCGTTGGGGAATGGTTATCGCCACTACAGCCCTGCTTCAATGCGATTTCTGAGCCCCGATAGCCTTAGCCCATTTGCTCGTGGAGGCATCAATGCTTACACCTACTGTGGAGGTGACCCTGTAAATCGAACTGACGAGTCGGGGCGGTTCTGGATCAAGTTCTTAACGCATGTGGCTTTTGGCTCAAGTGCGGTAGCAGGTACAGGCAACATGGTAGTTTCGCGAATGAGAGCCAGGATTAACAACGAGCCACTTCCGGATGGCGTTCTCGAACCAGCCCTGCCAAGCCTTCATCCTCGCGTAGCTGCGGCTGCAAACGTCCTAGATACATACGCTTATACGACTTCGATTGTTCTTCGTGGACCGCATCTTGCGGATACCTTCAATCCTGGGTCTGTGGCAAACAATCAGCCGCTACTCAATGGGGCTGACCTGGGGCGCGCAGGGGTTGGGTTTCTGGGTTTCGCAGCCCTCCCCATGAATGCCAGGCATGAGTGGCGTCGTGCGGGCGTACGAGGCATGCATCGAGGGGAACTGATCGGCGGTGCTTTACTGGATGCATACGGCTTTAGCTATGCGTGGCAAGGGATGAAAAAAGTAGGCAAGGCAGTGGGTTCAGCCGTATCAGGTGCTTTAGGGGGGCTTGTCCAGATGATAAGGGGGCGTCGCAGGCCAGGTGATGTTGAGGCCGGTATCGACAACACGAAATTGTAAGCCGCTGGAGACCCCCGCCGCCGCACTTGTGCCTTGGCGGGGGTTACGTTTACTGCGCCTGCACTTCCTTCAGATACGGCGCCGGCTCCGCCCCTAGGTTGTTCAGCACTCGTTGGCTGTACCAGTCAATAAAGTTGACCACACCAAACTCGTAAGTCTTCGAGTATGGCCCAGGCTGGTACGCGGTGGAGTTGATGCCACGCTGGTTCTCTTCCGCCAGGCGACGGTCCTGGTCATTGGTGGCGTCCCACACCTTGCGCATGTGCTCAGGGTTGTAGTCCACGCCTTCCACGGCATCCTTGTGCACCAGCCACTTGGTGGTGACCATGGTTTCCTGGGCACTGATCGGCCACACGGTGAACACGATCATGTGGTCGCCCATGCAGTGGTTCCACGAGTGCGGCAGGTGCAGGATGCGCATCGAACCCAGGTCCGGGTTCTTGATACGGCCCATCAGCTTTTGGCAGGCCTGCTTGCCGTCCATGGTCATCGACACGGTGCCCTTGAGCAGCGGCATGCGCACGATGCGGTTACGCAGGCCGTGGCTCTTGTGCAGGTACGGGATTTTCTCGGCTTCCCAGGCGGCAGCAGAGCTGGCCACGTGGTCCTTGAATTCCTGGCTGGCGCGCGGGTCGTTGGTGTCGTCCCATTCCAGCAGGGTTTGCAGCAGTTCCGGGTGCGAACCGGAGCAGTGGTAGCACTCGCGGTTGTTCTCCAGCACCAGTTTCCAGTTGGCCTTTTCCATCAAGGTGGTTTGCACCGCCACCTTGGTGTTTTCCATGTCGTACGGTTCCATGTAGTGTTCCAGGGTGGCCAGGAACTCGTCGATGGCTGGCGGGTTCTCCGCCAGGCTGATGAAGATGTAGCCACCGGCAACCTTTACGTTCACAGGCTTCAGGCCGTACTCCTTCATGTCGAAGTCGGCGCCCATTTCGGTACCGGCAAACAGCAGGCGACCGTCCAGTTCATACGTCCACTGGTGGTAGTGGCAGACCAGCTTGGCCACCTTGCCTTTGTCGCTTACGCACAAGCGCGAACCGCGGTGGCGGCAGACGTTATGGAAGGCGTGCACCTTGCCTTCGGCACCACGCACCACCAGGATCGGGTTGTTGCCGATCTGCAGGGTGATGTAGTTGCCTTTCGCCGGAATTTCGCAGGTCATGCCGGCGATCAGCCATTCTTTCTGGAAGATCTCCTGCATGTCGATCTGGAACAGACGCTCGTCGGTGTAGAAAGGCTGGGGCAGCGAGTAGGTGCGCTCGCGGGTCTGCAGCATCTCGGCGGTGGCCTTGCGTGCAGGTTCCAGTGGATCGCCCAGGCTCAGGGTTGCGGTGACGTCCATCGTGTATTCCTCGGGGCCGTGTGCGGCCGGCAAAAGGTGGCTAATCGTTGTTGTGGTGCCGCAAGGCTGCTCTTCAAGAAACAGCTAGTTGTTTTGCCGTGGAGTGTGCGTCCGAAGACGCCATGAACCGTATCCATGGGCGACATGGCCGATTTGAATAACGACTCCGCAGCCCTTGTAGTGCGGGGCTGGTCGCGATAAGCACGTCGATGTCGCTGGCAGGAATGTACGCAGCCCCAAGCTTGCGCATTATCCAAGCCATAAAAAGGCCAATAGTCGGCTGCTGGAGATGAACATGTCCGATACCTTCCTCAATCCGGTCACTACCCAGACCTGGGCCAACGGCCGCCACATCGTGCGCTGCGTCAAGGTCATCCAGGAGACCTGGGACGTGCGCACCTTCTGCTTCATGGCCGACCAGCCGATCATGTTCTTCTTCAAGCCGGGGCAGTTCGTTACCCTGGAGCTGGAAATCGAAGGCAAGCCGGTGATGCGCTCCTACACCATCTCCAGTTCGCCGTCGGTGCCCTACAGCTTCTCGATCACCGTCAAGCGCGTGCCCGGTGGCCTGGTGTCGAACTTCCTGCACGACACCATGCACGAAGGCGCCGAGCTGCCGGTGCATGGCCCGGTGGGCCTGTTCAACGCCATCGACTTCCCGGCGCCGAAGGTGCTGTACCTCTCGGGCGGCGTGGGCATTACCCCGGTCATGTCGATGGCGCGCTGGTTCTACGACACCAACGCAAATGTCGACATGGTGTTCGTGCACAGCGCCCGTTCGCCGAAGGACATCATCTACCACCGCGAGCTGGAGCAGATGGCCTCGCGCATCCCCAACTTCAGCCTGCACATCATTTGCGAGAAGCATGGCCTGGGCGAGCCGTGGGCGGGTTACCGCGGCTACCTGAACCAGCGGCTGATGGAGCTGATCGCGCCGGACTACATGGACCGCGTGGTGTTCTGCTGCGGCCCGACGCCGTACATGACCGCGGTAAAACGCATGCTCGAAGCGGTCGGCTTCGACATGAAGAACTACCACGAGGAGTCGTTCGGCGCCACGCCGCCAGAGGCCAAGGCCGATGCAGTGGAGCACGCCGAGCAGGCGGCCGATGCGCCGGAGCTGGATGTTTCCGACCTCAACCTGGTGGAGTTCATCGGCAGCGAGAAGAGCATCCGCGTCGCCCCGGGCGAAACCGTGCATGCAGCGGCAGCCAAGGTTGGCCTGATGATCCCGAAAGCCTGCGGCATGGGCATTTGCGGCACCTGCAAGGTGCTCAAGCTGGGCGGTGAAGTAGAGATGGAGCACAACGGCGGTATTACCGAAGAGGACGAAGCCGAGGGCTACATCCTGTCGTGCTGCAGCGTGCCGAAAGGGGATGTGCGGATCGACTATTGAGCTTCAAGCTGCAAGTCTCAAGCTGCAGTAGAAGAGCAGGCCGATGTTGGGCCTGCTTTTTTTATGGATCGAGGCTGGCTTTTTCCTGACCAGCGGTTGACCCAGGTCGGAACAAGGGGGTGGTTCCTCTGTCAATCTGCGGGTTAGACACCTTCTGAATCCGATATTTAATGGCGATGGGCCGCACTTTTCTTTATCGTGTGCGCCCCTCGCAACAACCTGAGATAGACCCCATGCTGGAAGCCTCCCTGAATCAAATCGAGCAACTGGTCAGCGACCTGATGCAGAAAAACGCTCAACTCACCGAGCAGAACAACGCCCTCGGCCAGGAACTGGCCCAGGCCAAGGAAGAGAACGAAACCCTGCAACTGTCGCTGATGGAGCAGGAAGAGAAGAACGGCGCTACCGCCGCACGTATTCAGGCGCTGGTTGAGCGCGCCAGCGCGGGCGTTGTCGGCGCATGAGACTGCAAGAGCAGCCGATCAATGTCGTGTCGATTCTCGGCATCGACTATTCGATCAAGGCGCCCGAAGGCCAGGAAGAAACCTTGGCCCAGGCGGTGCGAATGCTCAACACCGCCCTGAACGAGACCAAACGTCAGTACCCGACCTTGATCGGGGACAAATTGCTGGTGCTGGCTGCCCTCAACCTGTGCTCCAAGCAGGTTGAACTGCAGAAAGAACACCAGCAGACCTTGGCGCGCACCCAGGCGCAGATCGACGCCACGGTAAACGCCATCGTTCGGACCATTGCTGAGCAATAAGGTCCAGCACCGGCCCCTGTGGGAGCGGGTGAACCCGCTCACACAGGGTGCATCTGATTGCTTGAGATCACTGGATTAACTGGATACGCAAGTGTATACACTTTCCGCAAAACAATAATGTTGCGGGGAGTAGGGCATGGGTATCTGGCGCAAAAGCATCCAGTGGCAGTTGATCACCAGTATGGGCGCCGCCTTGCTGGCGAGCATCCTGGTGGTGGTCATCATCTTTACCGTGGCGCTCAACCGCCTCACCGAACGTTACCTGGTCGACACTGCCCTGCCTGCCAGCATCGAAGCTATCCGCAACGACATCGAGCGCATGCTCGGCCAGCCGCTGGTGGCGGCAGCCGACATTGCCGGCAACACCCTGCTGCGCGACTGGCTTGCCGCCGGTGAAGACCCCGCCCAGGCCCCACAATTCCTCGAATACCTGACCGCTGCCAAGCAGCGCAACCAGGCCTTCACTACCCTGTTTGCCTCGACCGAAACCGGCCACTACTACAACGAAAATGGCCTCGACCGCACCCTCAGCCGCAGCAACCCCAAGGACAGTTGGTTCTATGGCTACGTCGACAGCGGTGCCGAGCGCCTGATCAACATCGACATAGACGGGGCCACTGGCGAGCTGGCGCTGTTCATCGACTACCGCGTGGAGAAGAACGGCAAGCTGGTCGGCGTGGCTGGCATGGGCCTGCGCATGACCGAGCTGTCGAAGCTGATTCACGACTTCAGCTTCGGCGAGCATGGCAAGGTATTCCTGGTGCGCAACGATGGCCTGATCCAGGTGCATCCGGACGCAGCCTTTAGTGGTAAGCGCCAGCTTATCGAGCAGCTCGGCGCGGAGGCTGCCAAAGCGGTGATGACCGGTGGCGAGAGCTTGCGCAGTAGCCGTTTCAGCCGCGATGGCGAAAGCTACCTGGCGCTGGGCCTGCCCCTGCGCGACCTCAACTGGACCCTGGTGGCTGAGGTGCCGGAAGAAGAAATCTACGCGCAAATGCACCAGACAGTTGGGCTGACCAGCCTGATTGGCGGTGCCGTGGCCCTGGTGTCACTGCTGTTGGTGGTGCTGCTGGCGCGTGGCCTGGTGCGGCCGATCCGCCGAGTCACTGCTGCGCTGGTACAGATTGGCAGCGGCGCAGGGGACCTCAGCCACCGCCTGGACGATTCGCGCCAGGATGAGCTGGGTGACCTGGCCCGGGGCTTCAACCGCTTCCTCGACAGCCAACGCAGCCTGATCGGCGAGGTGTTGAATACCTCCGAACGGCTGCACCTGGCCGTGGAGCAGGTGACCCAAGTGGTGGATAACACCGCCGAGCGCTCCGGGCGCCAGCAGGAAATGACCGAAATGGTCGCCACGGCGGTGCACGAGATGGGCCTTACCGTGCAGGACATAGCCCGCAATGCCGGCGATGCAGCCCAGGCTTCGCAGTCGGCGCGGGAGGAGGCGTTGCAGGCGCGTGAAGTGGTACAACGCTCGATTCGTGGTATCGAGGGTATGTCGGGCGATATCGGCAAGGCAGCTGATGCGGTCGGCCAGTTGGCGGATGAAGTCGCCTCGATCGATGAAGTTTTGGCGGTAATCCGTAGTATTTCCGAGCAGACCAATTTGCTGGCGCTGAACGCTGCCATCGAGGCTGCGCGGGCAGGGGAGATGGGGCGTGGGTTTGCTGTGGTGGCCGATGAGGTGCGCACGCTGGCCCGGCGTACGCAGCTGTCCACCGACGAAGTGCAGCAGATGATCCAGCGCCTGAAGCAAGGCGCGGGTTCGGCAGTGAGCTCGATGCAGGCGGGGCAACAGGCGACCGGCAGTGGCGTGGAGTCGAGCCAGCGCACCGGGGCGTCGCTGGGGGCGATTACCGACCAGGTGGAGCACATCAGCGACATGAACCATCAGGTGGCGACGGCGACCGAGGAGCAGTCGGCGGTGACCGAGGAAATCAACCGAACGGTGCAGGGGATTTCCGACCTGGCGAGGGAGACGGCAGCAGAGGTGCAGGGGTGCCGGGAAGAGTGCCAGGCGTTGCGTGGCCTGGCGGATGACCTGGCGCGGCAGATGGGTGGGTTCAAGCTTTAGATTGCCGGGGCCGCTTTGCGGCCCATCGCGACACAAGGCCGCTCCCACATTGATCAGTGTACGCCGGGCCTTGTGGGAGCGGCCTTGTGTCGCGAAAGGAGGGCAAAGCCCTCCCAGCAATCTGTCAGGCGGTGATGATGCTGCGGATATCCGCCGCCAGCTCACGCACCCGCTCTTCCTCGGTATCCCACGAACACATGAACCGCGCCCCACCGCTACCAATGAAGGTATAAAACCGCCACCCCTTGCCTCGCAGCGCTTCAATGGCGTGCTCCGGCATCTGCAGGAACACCCCGTTGGCCTCCACCGGGAACATCAGCTCAACCCCCGGCAAGTCACTCACCAGCGCGGCCAACAACTGCGCGCAATGGTTGGCATGCTTGCCATGGCGCAACCAGGCGCCATCTTCCAGCAGGCCTACCCATGGTGCCGACAGGAAGCGCATTTTCGAAGCGAGTTGCCCAGCCTGCTTGCAGCGGTAGTCGAAGTCTTCGGCCAGCTGGCGGTTGAAGAACAGGATCGCCTCGCCCACCGCCATGCCGTTCTTGGTGCCGCCAAAGCACAGCACATCGACGCCGGCCTTCCAGGTCAGCTCGGCCGGGCTGCAGCCGAGGAACGCGCAGGCATTGGTAAAGCGTGCGCCGTCCATGTGCAGGTTCAGGCCCAGCTCCTTGCAGGTGGCGCTGATCGCCTTGAGTTCGTCGGGGCGATAAACGGTACCTACCTCGGTGGCCTGGGTGATGGTGACCACCCGTGGCTTGGGGTAGTGGATGTCCTGGCGTTTCAGTGCCACTTCGCGGATCGACTGCGGCGTCAGCTTGCCGTTGACGCTGGGCGCGGTCAGCAGCTTGGAGCCGTTGGAGAAGAACTCCGGCGCGCCGCATTCGTCGGTTTCGACGTGCGCGGTCTCGGAGCAGATTACGCTGTGGTAGCTCTGGCACAGCGAGGCCAGGGCCAGGGAGTTGGCGGCGGTGCCGTTGAAGGCGAAGAACACCTCGCAGTCAGTTTCGAACAGGTTGCGGAAGTACTCCGAAGCACGCTCGGTCCACTGGTCGTCGCCGTAGGCGCGGTCGTGGCCATGGTTGGCCTTCTCCATCGCCGCCCAGGCTTCGGGGCAGATACCGGAATAGTTGTCGCTGGCGAATTGTTGGCTCTTATCTGTCATGACACTGTCCTGTGAACGACGCAGAACAGCACTCTAAACCATCGATTCGGCGGTTGCCTATACAACCGCTGCATAAGCTGGTTTCAGGGTTGTCTGGGCCGGCCTCTTCGCGGGTGAAACCCGCTCCTACAGGGATATCACAAGCCTTCAGAGCACCGCCGTACCTGTGGGAGCGGGTTCACCCGCGAAAGGGCCGGCACAAGCAGCAAACAACGAATGTCGTAAACGCGCCATTGCAAGGCGTGCGCAGGCATCTGACCTGCCCCGGCCAGTCATAACATCGCCACAAAGGGCCACAGTGCCCCACGACAAAAAACGATCGCTGCCGGGAGATACACGATGTTCAGCAAGCAAGACCAAATCCAAGGTTACGACGATGCACTGCTGGCGGCGATGAATGCCGAAGAACAGCGCCAGGAAGACCACATCGAGCTGATCGCCTCGGAAAACTACACCTCCAAGCGCGTGATGCAGGCCCAAGGCAGCGGCCTGACCAACAAGTACGCCGAAGGCTACCCAGGCAAGCGCTACTACGGTGGCTGCGAGCACGTGGACAAGGTAGAAGCCCTGGCCATCGAGCGCGCCAAGCAGCTGTTCGGTGCCGACTACGCCAACGTCCAGCCGCACTCCGGCTCGTCGGCCAACGGCGCGGTCTACCTGGCCCTGCTGCAGGCCGGTGACACCATCCTTGGCATGAGCCTGGCCCACGGCGGCCACCTGACCCACGGCGCCAAGGTGTCGTCCTCGGGCAAGCTGTACAACGCTGTGCAATACGGCATCGACACCAACACCGGCCTGATCGACTACGACGAAGTCGAGCGCCTGGCGGTCGAGCACAAGCCGAAAATGATCGTTGCCGGTTTCTCGGCCTACTCCAAGACCCTCGACTTCCCACGCTTCCGCGCCATCGCCGACAAGGTGGGTGCGCTGCTGTTCGTCGACATGGCCCACGTTGCCGGCCTGGTTGCCGCTGGCCTGTACCCGAACCCGATCCCGTTCGCCGACGTGGTCACCACCACCACCCACAAGACCCTGCGTGGCCCACGTGGTGGCCTGATCCTGGCCAAGGCCAACGAAGAGATCGAGAAAAAGCTTAACGCTGCTGTATTCCCGGGCGCCCAGGGCGGCCCGCTGATGCACGTGATCGCCGCCAAGGCCGTGTGCTTCAAGGAAGCGCTGGAGCCTGAGTTCAAGGCCTACCAGCAACAAGTGATCGAAAACGCCCAGGCCATGGCCCAGGTGTTCGTCGACCGCGGCTACGACGTGGTTTCCGGTGGCACCGACAACCACCTGTTCCTGGTCAGCCTGATTCGTCAGGGCCTGACCGGTAAAGATGCCGACGCCGCCCTGGGCCGCGCGCACATCACCGTCAACAAGAACGCCGTGCCGAACGACCCGCAGTCGCCGTTCGTCACCTCGGGCCTGCGCATCGGCACCCCGGCTGTCACCACCCGTGGCTTCAAGGTTGCCCAGTGTGTGGCCCTGGCCGGCTGGATCTGCGACATCCTCGACAACCTCGGTGACGCAGACGTCGAAGCCGATGTGGCGAAGAACGTCGCGGCCCTGTGCGCTGATTTCCCTGTTTACCGCTGAGTGGAGTAAACGACCATGCAACGCTACTCGGGCTTCGGCCTTTTCAAACACTCCCTCAGCCACCACGAAAACTGGCAGCGCATGTGGCGCACGCCGACCCCTAAAAAGGTCTATGACGTGGTTATCGTTGGCGGTGGCGGCCATGGCCTGGCCACGGCCTATTACCTGGCCAAAGAGCACGGCATCACCAACGTTGCCGTGATCGAGAAGGGCTACCTGGGCGGTGGCAACACCGCCCGTAACACCACCATCGTGCGTTCCAACTACCTGTGGGACGAGTCGGCGCAGCTGTACGAGCACGCCATGAAACTGTGGGAAGGCCTGTCCCAGGACATCAACTACAACGTGATGTTCTCCCAGCGCGGGGTATATAACCTGTGCCACACCCTGCAGGACATTCGTGATTCCGAGCGCCGTGTCAGCGCCAACCGCCTCAATGGCGTTGATGGCGAGCTGCTGAACACCGCCCAGGTCGCGGCCGAAATCCCGTACCTGGACTGCTCGAAGAACACCCGCTACCCAATCCTCGGCGCTACCGTTCAGCGCCGTGGTGGCGTGGCCCGTCACGACGCCGTGGCCTGGGGCTATGCGCGTGCCGCCGACGCCTTGGGCGTGGACCTGATCCAGCAGACCGAAGTCATCGGCTTCCGCAAGGAAAACGGCGCGGTCATTGGTGTGGAAACCAACAAAGGCTTCATCGGCGCCAAGCGCGTCGGCGTGGTCACCGCCGGTAACTCCGGGCACATGGCCAAGCTGGCCGGCTTCCGCCTGCCGCTGGAATCGCACCCGCTGCAAGCACTGGTATCCGAGCCAATCAAGCCGATCATCGACAGCGTGATCATGTCCAACGCCGTACACGGCTACATCAGCCAGTCCGACAAGGGCGACCTGGTGATCGGTGCCGGTATCGACGGCTGGGTCGGCTACGGCCAGCGCGGCTCCTACCCGGTGATCGAGCACACCCTGCAAGCCATCGTCGAGATGTTCCCCAACCTGTCGCGCGTGCGCATGAACCGCCAATGGGGCGGCATCGTCGACACCACGCCGGACGCTTGCCCGATCATCACCAAGACCCCGGTCAAGAACATGTTCTTCAACTGCGGTTGGGGTACTGGCGGCTTCAAGGCGACCCCGGGTTCGGGCAACGTCTTCGCCGCGAGCCTGGCCAAGGGCGAAATGCACCCACTGGCTGCGCCGTTCTCCATGGACCGTTTCTACAACGGCGCACTGATCGACGAACACGGCGCCGCCGCCGTCGCCCACTAACCGGAGACACCGTCATGTTGCATATTTTCTGTCCCCACTGCGGCGAGCTGCGCTCCGAAGAAGAGTTCCACGCCTCTGGCCAGGCGCACATCGCCCGCCCGCTGGACCCTGCCGCCTGCTCCGACGAGGAGTGGGGTACCTACATGTTCTACCGTGACAACCCACGCGGTATTCACCACGAACTGTGGGACCACGTTGCCGGCTGCCGCCAGTATTTCAACGTCACCCGTAACACCGTGACCTACGAAATTCTGGAAACCTACAAGATTGGCGAGAAGCCGCAAGTGACCGAAGGCGGCAAGCCAAGCAGCGCACCGTCCGCCGTCAAAGGCCAAGGGGAAAAAGTATGAGCCAGACCTATCGCCTCGCCAGCGGCGGCCGTATCGACCGCAGCAAGGTCCTGAACTTCACCTTCAACGGCAAGACCTACCAGGGTTATGCCGGTGACAGCCTGGCCGCCGCGTTGCTGGCCAACGGCGTCGACATCGTTGGCCGCAGCTTCAAGTACTCGCGCCCACGCGGCATCATCGCTGCCGGTACCGAAGAGCCGAACGCCATCCTGCAGATCGGCTCCAGCGAAGCCACCCAGATCCCTAACGTGCGTGCCACCCAGCAGGCGCTGTACGCAGGTCTTGTAGCCACCAGCACCAACGGCTGGCCGAACGTCAACAACGACGTCATGGGCATCCTTGGCAAGGTTGGCGGCAGCATGATGCCGCCGGGCTTCTACTACAAAACCTTCATGTACCCGAAATCGTTCTGGATGACTTACGAGAAGTACATCCGCAAGGCAGCCGGCCTGGGCCGTGCGCCGCTGCAGAACGACCCGGACAGCTACGACTACATGAACCAGCACTGCGACGTGCTGATCGTCGGCGCCGGCCCTGCTGGCCTGGCTGCCGCACTGGCCGCTGCGCGCAGCGGTGCCCGCGTTATCCTGGCTGACGAGCAGGAAGAGTTCGGCGGCAGCCTGCTCGACACCCGCGAAACCCTCGACGGCAAGCCTGCCGCCGACTGGGTCAACGCCGTGGTCAAAGAGCTGGAAGGCCTGCCGGAAGTGACCCTGCTGCCACGCGCCACGGTCAACGGCTACCACGACCATAACTTCCTGACCATTCACGAGCGCCTCACCGACCACCTCGGCGACCGCGCACCGATCGGCCAGGTTCGCCACCGTGTGCACCGCGTGCGCGCCAAGCGCGTGGTACTGGCTGCCGGCGCCCACGAGCGCCCGCTGGTGTACGGCAACAACGACGTGCCGGGCAACATGCTGGCCGGTGCCGTGTCCACCTACGTGCGCCGTTACGGCGTGGCCCCGGGCCGCAAGATGGTGCTGTCGACCAACAACGACCACGCCTACCGCGCCGCGCTGGACTGGCACGACGCTGGCCTGCAAGTGGTCGCCATCGCCGACGCCCGCCACAACCCACGTGGCTCGCTGGTTGAAGAAGCGCGTGCCAAAGGCATCCGTATCCTCACCTCCAGCGCCGTGGTCGAGGCTAAAGGCAGCAAGCACGTCACCGGCGCCCGCGTGGCCGCCATCGATGTGCAGGCACGCAAGGTCACCAGCCCTGGCGAAACCCTCGAGTGCGACCTGATCGCGTCCTCGGGCGGCTACAGCCCGATCGTTCACCTGGCCTCGCACCTGGGCGGTCGCCCGGTATGGCGTGACGACATCCTCGGCTTCGTGCCGGGCGATGCCCCGCAAAAACGCGAGTGCGTGGGTGGTATCAACGGCGTCTACGCCTTGGGCGATGTGATTGCCGATGGTTTCGAAGGCGGCGTTCGCGCAGCTACCGAAGCAGGCTTCAAGGCCACCGTTGGCACCCTGCCGAAAACCGTTGCGCGCAAGGAAGAGGCCACCGTGGCACTGTTCCAGGTGCCGCACGACAAGGGCACCAAAGGGCCGAAGCAGTTCGTTGACCAGCAGAACGACGTGACCGCCGCCGGTATCGAGCTGGCCACCCGTGAAGGCTTCGAGTCGGTCGAGCACGTCAAACGCTACACCGCGCTTGGCTTCGGTACCGACCAGGGCAAACTGGGCAACATCAACGGCCTGGCCATCGCCGCCCGTTGGATCGGCATCACCATTCCGGAAATGGGTACCACCATGTTCCGCCCCAACTACACGCCGGTTACCTTCGGTGCAGTAGCGGGCCGCCACTGTGGTCACCTGTTCGAACCTGTGCGCTTCACCGCCCTGCATGCCTGGCACGTGAAGAATGGCGCCGAGTTCGAAGACGTCGGCCAGTGGAAGCGCCCTTGGTACTTCCCGAAAGCCGGTGAAGACATCCATGCTGCCGTGGCCCGCGAATGCAAGGCCGTGCGTGACAGCGTGGGCCTGCTGGACGCCTCGACCCTGGGCAAGATCGACATCCAGGGCCCGGATGCCCGCGAGTTCCTCAACCGCATCTACACCAACGCCTGGACCAAGCTCGACGTGGGCAAGGCCCGCTACGGCCTGATGTGCAAGGAAGACGGCATGGTCTTCGACGACGGCGTAACCGCCTGCGTCGGCGACAACCACTTCATCATGACCACCACCACCGGCGGCGCCGCCCGCGTGCTGCAGTGGATGGAGCTGTACCACCAGACCGAATGGCCGGAACTGAAGGTGTACTTCACCTCGGTCACCGACCACTGGGCCACCATGACCCTGTCCGGCCCCAACAGCCGCAAGCTGCTCAGCGAGCTGACCGACATCGACATGGACAAGGAAGCCTTCCCGTTCATGACCTGGAAGGAAGGCAACGTTGGCGGCGTACCAGCCCGGGTGTTCCGTATCTCGTTCACCGGTGAGCTGTCGTACGAAGTCAACGTGCAGGCCAACTACGCCATGGGCGTACTGGAACAGATCATCGAGGCGGGCAAGAAGTACAACCTGACCCCGTACGGCACCGAGACCATGCACGTACTGCGTGCCGAGAAGGGCTTCATCATCGTTGGCCAGGATACCGATGGCTCGATGAACCCGGACGACCTGAACATGAGCTGGTGCGTAGGCCGCAACAAGCCATTCTCGTGGATCGGCCTGCGTGGCATGAACCGCGAAGACTGCGTGCGTGAGAACCGCAAGCAGCTGGTAGGCCTGAAGCCGGTCGACCCGACCAAATGGCTGCCGGAAGGCGCCCAGCTGGTGTTCGATCCGAAGCAGCCGATCCCGATGGACATGGTGGGCCACGTGACCTCCAGCTACGCGTCCAACTCGCTGGGCTACTCGTTCGCCATGGGCGTGGTCAAAGGCGGCCTCAAGCGCATGGGTGAACGTGTGTACTCGCCGCAGGCGGATGGCAGCGTGATCGAGGCGGAGATCGTGTCTTCGGTGTTCTTCGATCCGAAGGGTGAGCGGCAGAACGTTTGACTCCGGGCCCTGTGGGGGCAGGCCAGGCGCAATCGCCGGCAAGCCAGCTCCCACAGGATCGATGCAGCTTTGAAGGTTGGTGAGGTCCCTGTGGGAGCTGGCTTGCCGGCGATGAGGCCGGTAGCCCCAACACAAAAGCTGCGTCGCATCGACGAACAAGAATTCAAGGCAGGTAAGAAATGAGCGCTATCAACGTCTTCCAGCAAAACCCCGGCGCCGAGGCCAAGGCCCAGTCGCCACTGCACCACGCCGACCTGGCTAGCCTGGTTGGCAAAGGCCGCAAGAACGCAGGCGTAACCCTGCGTGAACGCAAGTTCCTCGGCCACCTGACCATTCGTGGCGACGGCCATAACTCGGAGTTCGCCGCCGGCGTGCACAAGGCCCTGGGCCTGGAGCTGCCAGTGGCACTGACCGTGGTCGCCAACAAAGACATGTCGCTGCAATGGGTCGGCCCCGATGAATGGCTGCTGATCGTACCCGGTGGCCAGGAACTGGCAGTCGAGCAAAAGCTGCGTGCGGCCCTTGAAGGCCAGCACATCCAGGTGGTCAACGTCAGCGGTGGGCAAAGCCTGCTGGAACTGCGCGGCCCGAACGTGCGCGAAGTGCTGATGAAGTCCACCAGCTATGATGTTCACCCAAACAACTTCCCGGTGGGCAAGGCAGTTGGCACCGTGTTCGCCAAGTCGCAACTGGTGATCCGCCGTACCGCCGAAGACACCTGGGAACTGGTGATTCGCCGCAGCTTCTCCGACTACTGGTGGCTGTGGCTGCAGGACGCTTCGGCCGAGTACGGCCTGAGCATCGAAGCTTAAGGAGAACAGAACATGAGTCGGGCACCGGATACCTGGATTCTCACCGCCGACTGCCCGAGCATGCTCGGCACCGTCGACGTGGTGACGCGTTACCTCTTCGAGCAGCGCTGCTACGTGACGGAGCACCACTCCTTCGATGACCGGCAGTCGGGGCGCTTCTTCATTCGCGTGGAGTTCCGCCAGCCGGACGACTTCGACGAAGCCGGCTTCCGTGCCGGCCTTGCCGAGCGCAGCGATGCGTTCGGCATGGCTTTCGAGCTGACCGCACCGAATCACCGCCCGAAAGTGGTGATCATGGTGTCCAAGGCCGACCACTGCCTTAACGATTTGCTGTATCGCCAGCGCATCGGCCAGCTGGCCATGGACGTGGTGGCAGTGGTGTCCAACCACCCTGACCTCGAGCCACTGGCGCATTGGCACAAGATTCCCTACTACCACTTTGCTCTCGACCCCAACGACAAGCCGGGGCAAGAGCGCAAGGTGCTGCAGGTGATCGAGGAAACCGGTGCCGAGCTGGTGATTCTTGCGCGCTACATGCAGGTGCTGTCGCCGGAGCTGTGCCGCCGCCTGGATGGCTGGGCGATCAACATTCACCACTCGTTGTTGCCAGGGTTCAAGGGCGCCAAGCCTTATCACCAGGCGTACAACAAGGGCGTGAAGATGGTCGGTGCCACGGCGCACTACATCAACAACGACCTGGATGAAGGGCCGATCATTGCCCAGGGCGTCGAGGTGGTGGACCACAGCCATTACCCGGAAGATTTGATTGCCAAAGGGCGCGATATCGAATGCCTGACCCTGGCGCGGGCGGTGGGGTATCACATTGAGCGGCGAGTGTTCCTCAACGCCAACCGGACTGTGGTGCTCTGATTGTTCAGGGGCTGCAATGCAGCCCCTTCGTCGGGACTCTCATGGATAAGAATCATTGAATCCCGACTGCATTTTCTATTGCCTGATTTCCCGGTTGTGGTCAGAAGGCCGCTGTGTCGACCTACTTTGAGCTTGTCGATACTGCCGCTGCGATGCATGCATAAGGGCAGTTGAGTGTGGACGGGGTGCTGTAGTTGAAACGGAATTGTTGACTGCTTGTTGAGAGAACATCCAATGAAATCTACGCACCAGGCGGATGATTGGACGCCGAAGGCCGGTGATTAGGCGACTCAATGTGCTTGACTGCAGAGCGAGAGTTGGGGGATTCCCAACACGCCTTGCTGCCTGAGTGGTCATGGTGTTGTTTATTGCAGGAGCGGAGTTAATGGGTAAAGGCAGATCCTGAAGCGGCTCTCCTAATGGTTGCCTGTTATTAAGCGCCATCGGTGCGGCGACGGGGGCAGGTGCAAAACCCGGCTGTTGAGGCCGCCGTGCAGATATGTTGGGCTGTTGTTCACGGTGAAATATGTGAAATTCGTCGAGGGCTACAGCCTTTACCATTCTAACGGGAGCCCCAGCCTTTCCCGTTGGGTCCGTCAAGTTGACTGGGTCGTCGTTGCAGTAGGCATAGGGGTTGATCCCACCCTCCTCAAATGGACTGTATCTGTCGGGTGAGCTGAAGCGTTGAAGTCCCGGATGGTACGCGCGATAGCCTTGGCCTAACAGGTAAAAGCCTGTGAGCGGCTCTCTGGGTTGTTGGCAGAAGCCCAGCATCGACTCTTTTTCATTTCCAACCGCATCGTAGCCGAAGGCCGAATAGTTGAATGCCCTGGTGTGATCGCCCGTATCGAGAAACAACACGGACCCCTGTCGATCTGTACCAAGCAAGCTAGCATTGCCTGCGCCGACCTCGGCGATAGGACAATTTTGCGTACGCATGAGCGTCCGCGACAGAGCGCCGCTCAACTGAAGATGCAGTACCTGATGCTGATAGAAGCAAAGTCGTTGCTTGATCGGCTGCATGGCGCACATCCTGTTTCTCCGTAGTGGAATCATTGTTCCTGAAGGCGCATGAAACTGTTACTGGCAGAATTGACAGGTCAGTCCTGTAGTTTAAGCGCTGCATGGCATCCGCTCCCTTGGGGGCATTGGCCCCTGACGCCCACTGGCAAGTCGCTGTCGCTTACAGTCAGTGCATCCGGCCCCATCCGGCCCACAATTCCCCTCATTCCAGAAACACATGCCGCCCACGGATGGCGGCGCGTTCCACCACCGCTGCATAAATAAAAATCAAGCGAGGTAAGAGCATGTCTGGCAATCGTGGAGTGGTGTATCTCGGCGCTGGCAAGGTCGAAGTACAGAAGATCGACTACCCGAAAATGCAAGACCCACGCGGCAAGAAAATCGAGCACGGCGTGATCCTCAAGGTGGTTTCCACCAACATCTGCGGCTCCGACCAGCACATGGTCCGCGGCCGCACCACCGCCCAGGTCGGCCTGGTCCTGGGCCATGAAATCACCGGTGAAATCGTCGAGAAGGGCCGCGACGTCGAGCGCATGCAGATCGGCGACCTGGTGTCGGTGCCGTTCAACGTTGCCTGCGGCCGTTGCCGCTCCTGCAAAGAAATGCACACCGGTGTCTGCCTTACCGTCAACCCGGCCCGCGCCGGCGGTGCCTACGGCTACGTGGACATGGGCGACTGGACCGGCGGCCAGGCCGAATACGTGCTGGTGCCGTACGCCGACTTCAACCTGCTGAAACTGCCAGAGCGCGACAAGGCCATGGAGAAGATCCGTGACCTGACCTGCCTGTCCGACATCCTGCCAACCGGCTACCACGGCGCCGTGACTGCTGGCGTAGGCCCGGGCAGCACCGTTTACGTCGCTGGTGCTGGTCCGGTCGGCCTGGCTGCCGCTGCCTCGGCGCGCCTGCTGGGTGCCGCCTGCGTCATCGTCGGTGACCTCAACCCAGCCCGCTTGGCCCATGCCAAGTCGCAGGGCTTCGAAGTGGTCGACCTGTCCAAGGACACCCCGCTGCACGAGCAGATCGTCGACATCCTCGGCGAGCCGGAAGTGGACTGCGCCGTCGACGCCGTTGGCTTCGAGGCCCGTGGCCATGGCCACGAAGGTGCCAAGCACGAGGCCCCGGCCACCGTGCTGAACTCGTTGATGCAGGTGACCCGTGTAGCCGGCAACATCGGTATCCCGGGCCTGTACGTGACCGAAGACCCGGGCGCGGTAGATGCTGCTGCCAAGATCGGCGCGCTGAGCATCCGCTTCGGCCTGGGCTGGGCCAAGTCGCACAGCTTCCACACCGGCCAGACCCCTACCATGAAGTACAACCGCCAGCTGATGCAGGCGATCATGTGGGACCGTATCAACATTGCCGAAGTGGTGGGTGTGCAGGTGATCAACCTGGACCAGGCGCCGGAAGGTTATGGCGAGTTCGATGCAGGGGTGCCGAAGAAGTTTGTGATCGACCCGCACAAGATGTGGGGCGCGGCGTAATCAGCGTCGAATGAAAGAGCCCCTCGAATCGAGGGGCTTTTTATTTGGAAATGTGTCATCTAGGTGCGAATGGATCATGGTATCGAGGACCATCGTCTCTGGATCTGATGGTTGTGGCTACGAAGTAGGGTAAATCGTTAGTGGACCCTTCAGGTGTCACGTCTGGTCCGGATGAATCAGAGTCATAGCTGGTTGTGCTGGCGCTCCTGGAGCGCTGGCTGAGCGCCGCCGATACCGACGCAAAGCCTGAATCCTCATGCAAATCCGGTGTTCGCTGTATTGATGCGATGCGCAAAGTGGGTTTGTCGACAGGTGCTTGGTGTGCCTGAGAGGAAGGCGTCATCTCTATTTTGCTGTTGGTACCGGTGATGCGCCTTCGCATTGCCTTGAGGTTAATGCGGAACATGACCCGCTTGACCAACGAGCGGAAACTGATACGGCCGCTCGGATCAGTTCGGTTGACGGGGTCGCCCAAACAGTAAACGTAGGCATTGAGTCCCCCCGCGCCAAAGGGGCTGAGCATATCTGAAGCGTTGAAGCGCATGGTGCAGGGGTTGTAGTTTCGATAGCCCTTGCCCAGTGGATAATCCTTGCTCAGCGGAGCAATCCGCTCGCCGTTGAACCCAAGTAAAGTTCTACGTGAGGGGAGGCCTGGGTCATTACCGCATGCTGCAAAAGCATGGGATTCCTTTTCGTCAGCATCCTGTACTGTGAGCACCGATCCTTTATTGTCAGTGGCCAGCAAGCCGACAGATTCGTTAATACTTGTTCGGCGTTCTGCGAGAGGCAGTGCACCGTTTCGGAAGATGGCGCGATGTTGGTCGTCCTGTTTCACGGTGACGAGTTGGTCGCCCCGGTAGAAGAAAAGCGAGTTGTTTGGTGCTTTGCTCATGATTCAAGTCCCTGCGGCGCGGGGTAAATGCAGATTGCTTGAAGCCCATTCTGAATAGCCGCAGGGATTTTGAAACTGGCAGACATGACAGGTGCTACGGTGCTGGACCTGATCTGCTCGAAGGCAAGTTTGCCACGACCTTGTGGCCTGCGCAGGCTCTCGTAGGAGCGCCCCGGCAAGGCCGCTCCAGCTGAACGCGTTAACCGGCCAAGCTATACAAGGCTCAGCGCATCGTCCCCAACTCCGCATCATCCATCAGCGCCTTGGCCAACGCGCTCAAATAATGCGAGGCCCAAAGCAACTGCGGCTTGTTGTCCATCAACCCGTCAATGGTCATGTCCCGCACATACCCCATCAGCTCCGAAGCCTGGTCACGGGCATCCTGGCACGGAATGCCGGGGGCAATGCAGAACAGCGGGTGGGTCTTGTTCTCCCCTGGTAAAACATGGTCTTGCCAACGGTGGTGTTGGGTTCTCTTACGTCTGTTGTCATTGTTCTATCCCCTTGAAATTGGCTGTGCCTGCCCGCGAAGAGGCCCGAACAGACAACACATCAACTAAGCCTTATGCAGCACCCGCCGCTCAACGGGCATCTGGCGTTCTCCGCGGCCTGGAGAATGGTGTCGTCAAGGAAATGGGAATTGTGGGGCGGAACAAAAATTGTTTTCAGCATGGTGTAACCCTCTGTCGGTTGCGCCGACACCCTCTGCTGTCAAACAAATGGGTGGCAGCTGTACGCGGGGTGGCAGACAGGTCGACAGAGTAAACCCGGCGCACACAGCCACCATTGAAGTAAGCCATCACGGGGCCATGCTGGTAATTGCATCATTGTGCAGGGTTTTCGCCCTCGCGAAATTCTTTTACGAACTTTTCGAATGCATCTGTGAATTTGCCTGGTCCATAGGCGTCTTGATAATTCTGGATATTATCTTCATTTTGGTTGAATCTTTTTTCTATATCTTTGAGTTTTAGCTTGGCATCATTGATTATGTCTGTTTGCTCTACCATTAATGTGATAATTTCTCCTTGCTTTGTTTTGGAAGTTTCGGTGTCTCTTTTTGACGCGCTGACCCTCGACCCATGAACACTTTTCTGATCAAGCCCATAAGCCTTTCCGACGCTGATATGCTTGTCAGAGAGACGTTTATGTTCAGCTTGCGCGTTATTAAGTCTCTTTGTTTCCGCTGCTGATTTTTTTTGAAGAGTTACTCGGTTTTTTGCGAGTATTTTTATGTTGTTCATCATTTCCAGCGTAAGAGGGGCTTCACCAGAGGGGTCAACCAAGTTAACAGGGTCGCCCAAGCAATAGGTGTAGCTATTCAGGCCGCCTTTAAGAAATGGCGAAAAGAGGTCTGGCGAGCAGAAACGCATCAATCGTGGGTTGTAATATCGATAGCCACTGCCCAGAAGGTAGTGATGGAGGAACTCGTTCAGCGGTTCACCATTAAAGCCTAGTAATTTGTTAGGTGTGCTTTCGTTTGAGTTGTAACCATAAGGCGTGTAGCTGTAATGCGTAATGCTGTTTTTAGAGAGGGACACAGTCAGCGATTTTTTATTGTCGATAGCCAATAGGCTGAAGTCATGGTTTCTTAGTTCTGCCAGCGGACTGGAGGTGGCCCTGAAAATGTGCAGGGAATCATCGCCGAGCTTTGAAATCAGCTTGTTCTTGGCATAGAAAAAATGGTTGTTTTTCTGTTTGGTCTTCATGCATGCTCCAAAGAACCGATGGCCTGAATGATATTGCTCACCGACAGTATTTTGCATGCTTCATGTTCTCTGACTACTGGTAAAAATATCAGGTTCGCGTTAGGGGATAGCGCTCCGGAACAATCCCGCAAATCGTCAGTCAAACCCCTCGTTTCCCAGGCCATCCCGGCCGACGAGGTCCCTCCCGATGAAAGCATTCACCCTGGCAACCCTGATGACCCTGGCCGCAAGCCCGGTGTTCGCCTTCAATCTCAGCGACGCTGCCAACGCCGTGTCGGCCATGCAGAATCAGCAACAGCAAGGCCAGGTGCAGGCGCCCGAGGCGCAGGCCAACCTGCTCAACACCCTGGGCAGCGAATTGAAGATCACCCCCGAACAGGCCGTGGGCGGCGCAGGGGCGATGCTGGGGTTGGCGCGCAACAACCTCAGCAGCGAGGACTATGGCCAACTGACCAAGGCAGTGCCAGGGCTGGACCTGCTGGCGGGGGCCAGTGCGCTGGGTGGCTTGAGTGGGTTGGGTGATTTGCTGGGCAAGAACAGCGAGAACCCGTCGGCGTTGAACAATGCGCTGGGTGGTAATGTAGAGAACCGCAGCGACCTGGACAATGCGTTCAAGGCGCTGGGCATGGATACCGGGATGATCGGGCAGTTTGCGCCGTTGCTGTTGCAGTACCTGGGGCAGCAGGGGATTGCGGGGGCGCTGTTGCAGAACCTGGGGAGCTTGTGGACCACACCGGCGCCGTTGGGCCAGCCTTCGGTCTGAAGGTTTTGTAGGGGCAGTGGCGGCCCTATCGCCGGCAAGCCAGCTTCCACAGGGTTTTCACCGCCTTCAGGCCATGCGCTGTACCTGTGAGAGCGGCCTTGCCGGGGCGCCGGACCGGTCGGAAAGGGTCGCGTAGCGACCCCAGGGTTTCAGCGTCAGCTCAAAGATTGTCGGGGCCGCTTTGCGGCCCTTTCGCGACGCAAGGCCGCTCCCACAAGAGAAGCAGAATCGCGTCGGTTCAGGCTGCTTCGGTGAAGTCCACCAGGCGCACCGGGCGGCGGAAGCCGGCGGTCAGGATTGCCAGGTAGGCCAGGCCCAGGGCAAACCAGCACAGGCCAATCACCAAGGTCAGCGCTGACAGGCTGGTCCACAGCCACAGGGTCAGCGCCAAACCCACCAGCGGCACCAGGCCATAGCACAGCAGCCCCTTGAGGTTACGCTGCGCCCCAGCGTCCATCAGGTGGGTTTTCACCACCGCCAGGTTCACCGCCGAAAACGCCACCAGCGCACCAAAGCTGATCAGCGAGGCAAGGGTAGCCAGGTCGATCACCAATGCCAGCAGCGAAAACGCCGACACCAGCGCAATGGCGAACACCGGCGTGCCAAACCGCGGCGACAGGTAGCCGAAAGTGCGCTGCGGCAGCACCTTGTCACGGCCCATGGTAAACAGGATTCGCGATACCGCCGCCTGCGAGGCCAGCGCCGAACCCAGGCTGCCGGCCACATACGCAGCGGTGAAGAAGTTGGCCAGGAACTGCCCGCCCGCCTTGAACATCACCTCGTTGGCCGCTGCATCAGCATTGGCGAAGGTGCTGCCCGGCAAGACCAGCTGGCTGACGTAGGCCAGCACGGTGAACAGCACACCGGCGAACAGCGTGGTGAGGATGATCGCCCGTGGCACGTCGCGGCGGGCATCGCGGCATTCTTCGGCCAGGGTGGAGACAGCATCAAAGCCGAGGAACGACAGGCATAACACCGCCGCACCGGCCATGATCGGGCCGAAGCCAGGCTGCGAGCCATCGCCCAGCAGCGGCGACAGCAGGTCGAGCGGCTGGCCGGCCAGCGACTGGCAGGACAGGGCGACGAACACCACGATGAAGACGATCTGCGCGCCAACGATCAGGTTGCTGGTCTTGGCTACTGAGTGAATGCCGACCACGTTCAATACCGTTACCAGTGCGATCGAGGCCAGGGCGATGGACCAGGCCGGGATGGCCGGGAAGGCGATATTGAGGAACAAGCCGATCAGCAGGTAGTTGATCATCGGCAGGAACAGGTAATCCAGCAGCAGCGACCAGCCGGCCAGGAAGCCGACGTTGGGACCGAACGCCATGTTGGTGTAGGAGTACGCTGAGCCCGCAACGGGGAAGCGCTTGACCATGAAGCTGTAGGACGCGGCAGTGAACAGCATGGCCACCAGCGTGACCATGTAGGCGCCAGCGGTGCGGCCCCCAGTGAGTTCGGTGACGATGCCGTAGGTGGTGAAGATGGTCAGCGGGACCATGTACACCAGGCCGAAAAACACCAGGGCGGGCAGGCCGAGGACACGGCGGAGCTGGGCGGGGGTGGAGCTGGGTGGGTTGGCCATCGTTCGATCCAGAGCGTTTTTGTAGTTGTGCTTTGGTCGATTTTTATCCACTTAGGTAGGGGATGACAAAAAAGTAATCCTAATGCTGATTATTAGCCTGGGTTTTAATCAGGGTTCTGTAGTGCCTGTGCCGGCCTCTTCGCGGGTAAACCCGCTCCCACAGAATCACCACAGGCCCTGAAGGTAGCGGGGTCCCTGTGGGAGCTGGTTCACCCGCGAAGAGGCCGGATCAGGCAATAAAGATCTCAGCCCATTTCCGCCCGCAGCTGCTCGATCCGCTGGTCCTTCTGCACCCAAAGCTGGTTCACCCAGGCCTGTACCGTCTGACGAAACTCAGGGTCATTTTCGTAATCCCCCGCCCACAGCGCCGGGTCCAGCTCGCGCACTTGAATGTCGATAATCACCCGGCTGATGCTGCCATTGAGCAAGTCCCAAAACCCCGGCGCCTTGTTGCCTGGGTAAACGATGGTCACGTCGAGCAAGGCATCCAGCTGCTCACCCAGCGCCGCCAGCACGAACGCCACGCCGCCGGCCTTGGGCTTGAGCAGGTAACGATACGGCGACTGCTGCTCCAGGCGCTTGGCCTCGGTAAAGCGTGTGCCTTCCAGATAGTTCACCACGGTCACCGGCTGGCGCTTGAACAGCTCGCAGGCCGCCTTGGTGATCTCCAGGTCCTTGCCCTTCAGCTCAGGGTGCTTTTCCAGAAACGCCTTGCTGTAGCGCTTCATGAACGGGTAATCCAGCCCCCACCAGGCCAGCCCGAGCAGCGGCACCCAGATCAGCTCTTTCTTCAGGAAGAATTTGAAGAACGGTGTGCGGCGGTTGAGGCTTTCGATCAGTGCCGGAATGTCGACCCAGGTCTGGTGATTGCTCACGGCCAGGTACGAGGTGTCCTTGCGCAGGTTCTCGACGCCGCGGATGTCCCACTGGGTGGGGATGCACAACGCGAAGATCGCTTTGTCGATTTCCGACCAGGCCTCGGCCACCCACATTACCGCTGCAGAGGCATAGTCTCGCCAGCGGCCCGGCAACACCAGCTTGAGCAGGGCGAAGACCAGCAGCGGGCAAATCAACACCACGGTATTGAGCAGCAGCAGGGTGGTAGTGAGAATGCCGGTCAGCAGGCGACGCATAAAGAGACTCTTGTTGTGGGAAATAAACAGCTGGCAATGATAAGCAGCGCCGTGCCCTACGCCAAATGTCCAATGCCCGGCGGCGGGGACAAATGTTTCACATTATGTTGGTTAGGCTTGTTTCATCGAACCTATCCTGCCAGTGCAGTCTAAGCACTGACCCTTCTCAAGGAAGCCTGCTTGTGAAATCTCTGTTTGCCTTGTTGTCGCTGTTGGCATTGCCGGTAATGGCCGCCGAACCCACGATCTACGGTCGGTACGAGAACATCGCCCTGCCCGAGCTGGGTGAAACCCTGAAAGCCAAGATGGACACCGGTGCCTTCACCGCGTCGCTGTCGGCCAAGGACATCGAGCTGTTCACCCGCGATGGCGACGAGTGGGTGCGTTTCCGCCTGGCGACCAAGGACGCGGACGGCAAGGTGTACGAGCACAAGGTCTCGCGCATCAGCAAGATCAAGGGCCGTGCCGATGAAGAGGAGGAAGGCGATGCGCCGGAAATCTCCAAGCGCCCGGTGGTGGACCTGGAGCTGTGCCTGGGTGACGTGAAGCGCACCGTGGAAGTTAACCTGGTGGACCGCAGCAGCTTCAACTACCCGCTGCTGGTGGGGTCCAAGGCGCTGCGCGAGTTCAAGGCGGCGGTCAACCCGGCTAAGAAGTTTACGGCTGGCAAGCCTGACTGCTGATTTGCTTTGCCTGTACCGGCCTCTTCGCGGGCACGCCCGCTCCCACAGGGATGGTGCATGTCCTTGAGAGCTGCGTTGTACTTGTGGGAGCTGGCTTGTCGTGGCGACGAACCGCTGCGATGGGCCGCACAGCGGCCCCACGATTTCAGCGTTGATGCAAATATCGCCGGGGCCGCTCTGCGGCCCTTACGCGACACAAGGCCGCTCCTACACTATAAGGCGTCGCCATAGAGACCTGCACAGGCCCGGACGCCATGCCCCACATCCTTATCGTCGAAGACGAAGCCGCCATCGCCGACACCCTGGTCTACGCCCTGCAGGCCGACGGCCACAGCACCGAATGGGTGACCCTCGGCAGCGCCGCCCTCGACCAGCAGCGCCAGCACCCGGCCGACCTGGTCATCCTCGACATCGGCCTGCCGGACATAAGCGGCTTCGAAACCTGCCGGCAGTTGCGCCGTTTCAGCGAAGTGCCGGTAATGTTCCTCAGCGCTCGTGATAGCGAGATCGACCGGGTGGTAGGCCTGGAGATCGGTGCCGACGACTATGTGGTCAAGCCATTCAGCCCGCGTGAAGTGGCCGCGCGGGTGAGGGCGATCCTCAAGCGCATGGCCCCCAGGGCCGAGCCTGCCATTGAAGCCCCACTGTTCCAGCTCGACACCCTGCGCATGCAGATCACCTACCGCAGCCAGGCCCTCACCCTGACCCGCCACGAATTCCGTTTGCTGCAATGCCTGCTGGAACAACCGCAGCGGGTGTTCAGCCGCGAACAGCTGCTCGACGCCCTGGGCGTGGCCTCCGACGTGGGCTACGAGCGCACCATCGACAGCCATATCAAAGCCCTGCGTGCCAAGCTGCGCCAGGTGGCCAGCGGCGCCGAGCCAATCCAGACCCACCGCGGCCTTGGCTACAGCTATAGCCCGGAGCATGCCTGATGCGCCTGGGTATCCGGATATTCCTGGTGTACTTCCTGTTCGTCGGGTTGGCGGGCTACTTCCTGCTCAACACGGTGCGCGAGCAGATCCGCCCGGTGGTGCGCCAGTCTTCCGAAGAAACGCTGGTAGACACCGCCAACCTGTTGGCCGAGATCCTGCACGATGACGTCAAGGCCGGCACCCTGAACCAGGGCCGCCTGCCGGAAGTACTCAAGGCCTACGGCTCGCGCAGCCCAGGTGCGCAGATCTGGGGGCTGGCGAAGAACCAGGTCAGCCACCGCATCTATGTCACCGACGCCAAGGGCATCGTGCTGCTGGACTCCAGCGGTGAGGACCTGGGCAAGGACTATTCGAAGTGGAACGATGTGTTGCTGACCCTGCGTGGCCAGTATGGTGCGCGCTCCACCCGCAGCGACCCCAGCGACGAAAGCACCTCGGTGATGCACGTAGCGGCGCCGATCATCGACGACGGCAAGATCATCGGTGTGGTCACCGTAGCTAAACCCAACAGCTCGCTGCAGCCGTACATCGACCGCTCCGAGCAGCGTTTGCTCACGCTGGGCCTGGGGCTGATCGGCCTGGGCTTGCTGATTGGCGCGGCGCTGTCGTGGTGGCTGACGCGCTCGCTGCGCCGGCTGGCTCGCTATGCCCAGGCGGTCAGTGAGGGAGAACGCGCTGCGTTGCCGCACTACAAGGGCGGCGAGCTGGCGCACCTGGCCCAGGCGGTGGAGCGCATGCGCACGCAACTGGAAGGCAAGGCCTACGTCGAACGCTACGTGCATACCCTGACCCACGAACTGAAAAGCCCGCTGGCGGCCATACGCGGGGCTTCCGAGCTGCTGCAGGGCGATGACATGCCGGCCGAGCAACGGGCGCGCTTTGCCGCCAACATCGAGCGTGAGAGCGAGCGCCTGCAGCAGATGATCGAGCGCCTGCTCAACCTGGCCCGGGTGGAGCAGATGCAGGCGCTGGAAGATGAGCAGCAGGTGGCATTGGCGGCACTGGTGGACGAGTTGCTGCTAGCCCATGCGGCGCGCATTGAAAGCGCCAATTTGCAGGTGCGTCAGCGGGTGCCGGCTGGTATGCGTTTGTTGTGTGACCCGTTCCTGATGCGCCAGGCGCTGGCCAACTTGCTCGACAACGCGCTGGATTTCACCCCGGAAGGTGGTGCGCTGCTGTTCGACCTGGAGCGCGATGGCGAGCGGGTGGCCTTGAGCCTGTTCAACCAGGGGCAGGCGATACCGGCGTATGCCATTGGCCGGGTGAGCGAGCGTTTCTACTCGCTGCCGCGGCCCGGCAGTGGGCGCAAGAGTACCGGGCTGGGGCTTAATTTTGTGGCCGAGGTGATGCAGCTGCATGGCGGGGCGTTGGCGGTGGATAACGTCGATGGCGGGGTGCGGGTGAGGTTGTGGCTGCCGCTGCGGCGTATCAGCTGAGATAGCTGGGGCCGCAAAGCGGCCCCAAAAACACGAAATCTCCACACAGTCTCCCCAAGGCCTCCACGCAAGGCGCAGACACTGCGCCCATTGCCACAGGAGGCCCCATGAACAAAACCCTCGGTTACAAGCTCGGCATGATCGCCGTGCTGATGCTACTGCTGCTAATCCCGCTACTGCTGATCAACGGCCTGATCGACGAACGCCAGGCCCTGCGCGACGAGGTACTGCATGACATCGCCCAGAGCGCCAGCTTCGACCAGCAACTCAGCGGCCCGCTGCTGGTGGTGCCGTACCGCAAGTACCAGCGGCGCTGGATCGAAAAGGACGGCGAGCGCACACAGGAAACCAGCACCATCGCCGGCCATCTGTACTTCCTGCCGGAAACCTTCGATGCCGATCTGGGTGTGAACACCGAATTGCGCGCCCGGGGCATCTACCAGGCTCGCCTGTTCCACGCCAAGGGCCATATCAGCGGCCGCTTCAAGCTCCCGGAGCGCTGGGGCATCGACAAGGACTTCGACGACTATCGCTTCGACAAGCCGTTCCTGGTGGTGGGCATCAGCGACATTCGTGGTATCGAGAACGGCCTGGAGCTCAGCCTGGACGAGCAGAAAGTGCCGTTCGAAGCCGGCACCCAGCTCGACTGGATGCGCGGCGGCGTACACGCCAGCCTGCCGGGGCTGGATGGCCTGCAGGCGCGGGAATTCAGCTATGGCTTCGACCTGGCGCTGCAAGGTACCGGTCAGTTACACGTGGTGCCGGTGGGCCGTACCAGCAGCGTGGACATGCGCGCCAACTGGCCGCATCCGAGCTTTGTTGGCAGCTACTTGCCCAGCCGCCGCGACATCGACGCCCAGGGGTTTACAGCCCATTGGCAGACTTCATTCTTTGCCACCAACCTGGAAGACGCCCTGCGCCAGTGTGCCGGGGCAGGGCAATGCGCCGACTTCGGCGAGCGCAGCTTCGGCGTCAGCTTTGTCGACCCGGTGGATCAGTACCTGAAGAGCGAGCGGGCGATCAAGTACGCCTTGCTGTTCATTGCCCTGACCTTTGCCGGTTTCTTTCTGTTCGAGGTGCTGAAAAACCTTAGCGTGCACCCGGTGCAGTACATCCTGGTGGGTGTGGCGCTGGCGTTCTTCTACCTGTTGCTGCTGTCGTTGTCCGAGCATATCGGGTTTGGCTTGGCGTATGGGCTGTCGGCTTCGGCGTGTGTGTTGTTGATCGGTTTCTACCTGAGCCATGTGCTGCGCAGCCTGGGCCGTGGGGTAGGGTTTGCGGCGGGGTTGGCGGCGTTGTATGCGCTGCTCTACGGGCTGCTGAGTGCCGAGGACTACGCGCTGCTGATGGGCTCGTTGCTGTGCTTTGGCTTGCTGGGGGTGTTCATGGTGCTGACCCGGCGGCTGGACTGGGCGCGGGTGGGGAGGGTGGCATGAGGGAGGACAAAGAGATCGGGCGGTGGTTGGCCCTCAGGATCGGGCAGTTGTTTCCTGTGATACCACAGTGAGGCATTCGCGGGTAAACCCGCTCCCACAGGTACTGCACAGATTTCGATTACTGTGATGTCCCTGTGGGAGCGGGTTTACCCGCGAATAGGCCCTTCAGGCCACCGGAGAGGTGGCGACCATCGACGGCTGCTTGGCCACCTCGGCATACCACGCCGCCAACCCAGGCTGGCGCTCACGCCAGCCAAACTCCGGCTGACGCAAATCCAGATAGCCCAGCGCACAGGCCACACCAATCGCCGCCAGGTCGAAGCCGGACATCAGCTCGGGTAAATGCTCTTGCTCCAGGTTGGCCAGGCTACGGCGGATCTTCTCGCCCTGCGCCTGCAGCCAGCCATCCCAGCGCTTGTCTTCAGGCCGCAGAAAGCTCTCATAACGGCTCGACACCGCCGCATCCATGATCGCATCCGCCTGCGACACCAAGGTCATGCGCCGCCAGCGCGCCGAGCCCTCTCGTGGCAGCAGCGGCAGGCCGACGTGCTGCAGGTCGAGGTACTCGCAGATCACCCGGCTGTCGTGCAGCACGGTGCCGTCGTCCAGGCGCAGGGCCGGGATCTTGCCGATCGGGTTGTCCTGGTTGAGCTGCGGGTCGCCGCTCACCGGGCTGATGTTGACTGCCTGCAGCGTCACCCGCTCAAGCTGGCCGGTCTCGTGTAGCACCACCATGACCTTGCGCACGAACGGCGACAACGGCGAGTGGAACAGGGTCATCGTGCTCATGTTCAGTTGCCCTGCAGGCTCGGTGGCAGGCACACGCCGGTGCCGCCGATGCCGCAGTAGCCGTCCGGGTTCTTGGCCAGGTACTGCTGGTGGTAGGCTTCGGCAAAGTACACGGTTGGCGCCTGTTCGATTTCGGTGGTGATTTCACCGAAGCCGGCCTTGCTCAGTTCGGCCTGGAAGGCGTCGCGGCTGGCCTTGGCCTGTTCCAGCTGCTCTGGGCTGGTGCAGTAGATGGCCGAGCGGTACTGGGTGCCGATGTCGTTGCCCTGGCGCATGCCCTGGGTGGGGTTGTGAAGTTCCCAGAACATTGCCAGCAGCTCGCGGTAGCTGACCTTGTCCTTGTCGAACACCACCAGCACCACTTCGGTGTGGCCGGTCAGGCCCGAGCAGACTTCTTCGTAGGTGGGGTGGGGGGTGAAGCCGCCGGCGTAGCCGACCACGGTGCTGACCACGCCTTCACGCTGCCAGAAGCGGCGCTCGGCGCCCCAGAAGCAACCCAGGCCGAAGATGGCGAAGTCGATGGCGCCCTCGAAGAACGGGCCGAGCAGTGGGGTGCCTTCGAACACGTAGTGGAACTCGGGCAGGCTCATTGGCGTTTCGCGGCCAGGCAGGGCCTGTTCCGCGGTAGGCATGACGTTTTTGTTCACCAGGATTTCCGAACGCAGGACCATGGCCGTTCCTCTGTGTTTATTCAGTTGGATAGGTGTTGGGGCCATCGCCGGCAAGCCAGCTCCCACAGGGATACCACAGGTTTCGAGACCTGTGCGGTCCCTGTGGGAGCT
>NZ_JBDJLK010000065.1:0-32359 GCF_039673335.1 Pseudomonas sp. TWI929 | reverse complement strand
TCCCCCGCCCCCGCGCTCCCATCCCCGCCCCACCCCCCCCCCCCCCCCCCCCCCCCCCCCCCCCCCCCCCCCCCCCCCCCCGCTCCCACAAAAAGTCCGTGTGCGGCACGTAATTCAGGCAAGGCGACGCTGCATCAGCAGGTGCCGGGCTTTGTCGAACGCCCAGTTGTACAGCACGGTATAGGGCAGAATGATCACGAAGAAGCCCAGCTCCACCATGAACGCCTGCAGCAGCGAAATGTCCAGCATCCACGCCGCCACCGGCAAGCACCACACCACCAGCCCGGCTTCAAAGCCCAAACCGTGGACAAACCGCGCGCGGGCCTTCCAGTGGATACGCTCGGCCTGCACGTAGCGGTCGACCAGCGCGTTGTAGACCATGTTCCACAGCATGGCGATCACCGACAGGGTCACCGCCAGTGCACCCGCAGTCGCCAGCGACTTGCCCATGATCCAGGACAACAGCGGCGCACACAGCAGCACAGCAAACACTTCATAACCAACGGCATGAACCAGCCGTTCGGTGAAAGACACGTTTTTCATTGCAAATTCCATCCATTGCGTGAGTCGTGCTTCCTATTTTCTTTGATAGAACTGATACTCGCGACATAGCTACCATCGGTTTTATCAATACCATGCGCTACTCACCCGAGGCTCTGGTCGCCTTTGTCGAAGCCGCATCGTTGAGTTCGTTCTCTGCTGCGGCGCGCAAACTGCGCAAAAGCCAGTCCACCATCAGCATTGCCATCGCCAATTTCGAGGCCGATATCGGCTGCCCGCTGTTCGACCGCGGTGGCCGCCACCCCACGCTGAATGAGGCGGGCCGGCAGGTGCTGAGGCATGTCGAGGCGATACTCGACGCCAGCGCCCAGCTCGATGCGCTGGCGGTGCGACTGGCGGAAAATGTCGAGGCGCTGGTGTCGGTGGTGATGTCGGACAGCTACAGCGTTACCTTCCAGGGCGCGGTGATGGCGCGCTTCGCCCAACAGTACGCGCATACCGAGCTGCGCTGCGGCCCATCCGAAGATGCTGATGTGATAGACATGATCCAGCAGGGCCTGGCGCATATCGGCATTCTTGCCACGCAACCCGGTTACCCCGCCGACGTAGCCGTGGCGCGTTTGCCCGAGCAGGCAGAGTTTGCTGTGTACGTGGCCAGCGGGCATCCGCTGGCTGGCCTGCAGCAAGTGCAGGCGCAGCATCTGGAAAGCGCACGGCAACTGTATATCAAGACCTACGCCCCCAGTCTGCACCACGGCCGCGGCCAAGCCTGGTCGGCGCCGGATTACCTCACCCTGCTGGAGTTCGCCGTGCGCGGGTTTGGCTGGGCCGAACTGCCCAAGGCGCTGGTAACGCGGTTTGGCAGTGGGCTGGTGGAGTTGCAGGTGGCCGGATACCCGCGGCGGGTTGATATGGATGTGGTGTGGTCCAGCCGGCGCGCACTGGGGCCGGCGGGCCAGTGGCTGGTGCGGCAGATGCTCCAGCAATAGCCTTTTATCACCTGCCAGGCCTTGGGGCTGCTGCGCAGTGCGCCCAAACGCAACAACCAGTACACCCAGCGACAAGCCTTGCCCCCGCCCTGCCCCGTAGCCTGTCACCACGCGCCGCCCTGTCGCGGCACGCAGCCAAAGCACAAGAACAAACCTTGGTGACCTATGCAGACAGTAGATCCGATCACCCTTGCGGTTGTGCGGGGTGCGCTGGAGACGGCGCAACGCGAAATGACCCTGACCCTGGAAAAGACCGGGCGCTCCAGTGTGTTCAACCTCGCCCACGACTATTCCAACTCGCTGTTCGACCACCTGCCGGAAATGATCCTGCAAGGCCAGGACATTCCCATCCACCTGGGCTCGCTGATCCCGGCCATGAAGTGCGTGGCCGAGTTCTTCGGCGACGACATCGCCGAAGGCGACGTGATCTACCACAACGACCCGGCCTACAAAGGCAGCCATATTCTCGACTGTTGCATGTACAAGCCGGTGTACTACCAGGGCGAGCTGGTGTTCTGGACCGTGTGCAAGGGCCACCTGACCGACATTGGCGGCCCGGTGCCGGCTGGCTACAACCCGGATGCCAAGGAAATCTACGCCGAGGGCCTGCGCATTCCGCCGGTCAAGCTGTGGGAAAAGGGCAAGCGCCGCGAAGATGTGATCAACTTCATGCTCACCAACATGCGCGCCCGCCCCTACCAGGAAGGCGACCTCAACGCCCAGTACGGCGCCTGCAAGGTCGGCGAGCGGCACTTGCTGGAGCTGCTCGACAAGTACGGCGTGGCGCAGGTGCGGGCCTGCATCGCCGAGTTGAAGAACATGGCCGACCGACACATGCGCGCGCTGCTGCGCGATGTACCGGATGGCGATTACAGCGGCACCGCCGTGCTCGAGGATTCCGGCCACGGCCTGGGCGAGCTGGCCATTACCGCGCATGTGCAGATCCGTGGCGACCAGGCCCACGTGCGCATCGACAGCCCGCCGCAGGTGCCCTACTTCATCAACTCCTACGAGGGCAACTCGGTGTCTGGCGTGTACCTGGGGCTGATGATGTTCGCCCAGGTGGCACCGCCCTACAACGAAGGCCTGTACCGCTGCGTCACAGTCGATGTCGGGCCCAGGGGCACGCTGTGCAACGCCGAGGAACCGGCGCCCCACGTCAACTGCACCACCACGCCGATGGAAACCCTGGCCGATGCCGTGCGCACCGCGCTGGAGCAGGCCTCGCCACAGCGGGTGACAGCTTCCTGGGGGCATACCAGCGGCATCAACATCGCCGGCCACGACCCGCGCAACGGCAACAGCGAATACGTGACCATGGTATTGGCTTCGATCATTTCCGGTGCCGGCGCCAACAAGGTGATGGATGGCTGGCATGCCTGCGGCCCGCTGTGCTGCTTCGGCGCGCTGATGAGCGGTGACATCGAACTGCTGGAGCACGCCTACCCGGTGCTGATCCACCGCTACAGCCTGATGGCCGACAGCGGCGGTGCCGGCGAATTTCGCGGAGGCTCGGGCACCCGCCTGGAGATCGAGCCACTGGAGCATGCCATGACCGTGGTCGGTTTTGGCGAAGGTCGCCAGTTGCCCACCGCCGGGGCCGCCGGGGCACGCAATGCCTTGCTCGAACCCAAGCTGGGCCGGTTGATCCATCGCCACGCCGATGGCAGCGAAGACCACTACACGCAGAACCCGATGCTGACCCTGCAGCCCGGCGAACGAATCATCAACATCAACCCCGGTGGCGGTGGCTACGGCGACCCGCTGCGGCGGCCGATTGCCTCGGTATTGCAAGACCTGCGCAACGGCCTGGTCTCGCCCCAGGGCGCGGCCCTGGAGTACGGCGTGGTCGTCGATGCCGATGGCCAGCTGGATGAAACCGCAACCCGCCTTGCCCGCGCCCAGCGCTGACCGGAGAACCATCATGCGTAACCAATATCGCCTGGGCATCGACGCCGGCGGAACCTTCACCGATTTCATCCTGGCCGACCGCGACGGCGGCGTGCAGCTGTTCAAGGCACCGTCCACACCGCAGGACGGCACCCTGGCCATTCGCGCCGGCCTGGCGCAAATTGCCGACGCCACCGGGCGTGGCCCGGCCGAGCTGATCGCCAACTGCGACCTGTGCATCAACGGCACCACCGTGGCCCTCAACGCGCTGATCGAGCGCACCGGGGTCAAGGTTGGCCTGCTGTGCACCGAAGGCCATGAGGACAGCCTGGAGATTCGCCTGGGCCACAAGGAAGAAGGCCACCGCTACGACGCCCACTACCCGCCAGCGCACATGCTCGCCCCACGCCACCTGCGCCGCCCCATCGCTGGCCGCATTCTCGGCGATGGCCGTGAGCACAGCCCGCTGGACGAACGCGCCATCCACGACGCCATCGACTACTTCCGCGCCGAGGGCGTAGAAGCCGTGGCCATTTCTTTCCTGTGGTCGGTGCGCAACCCCAGCCACGAGCAGCGCGCCGCCGAGCTGGTACGGGCTGCCTTGCCCGGCGTGTTCGTTTGCACCGGCTGCGAGGTGTTCCCGCAAATTCGCGAGTACACCCGCACCTCCACTACCGTGGTCAACGCCTACCTCAGCCCGGTAATGGCGCGCTATGTGGCGCGTATCGACAGCCTGTTCCAGGAGCTTGGCGCGCAACAGCCGGTGCGTTACTTCCAGTCTAACGGCGGCCTGGCCCCCGGGCACCTGATGCGCGAGCGCGCGGTCAACGCGATCAACTCCGGCCCAGCCTCGGCGCCGCAGGCGGGGCTGGCGGTGGCGCGGCCGTTCGGCATCGACAACGTCATCACCGTGGACATGGGTGGCACTTCGTTCGACATCACCCTGACCAACGCCGGACGCACCAACTTCAGCAAGGACGTGGACTTCCTGCGCCAGCGCATCGGCGTGCCGATGATTCAGGTAGAAACCCTGGGTGCCGGTGGCGGCTCCATCGCCCACCTGGACGAGTTCGGCATGCTGCAGGTCGGCCCACGCAGCGCTGGCGCCATGCCCGGGCCGGTGTGCTACGGCAAGGGCGGCAGCGAACCCACGGTGACCGACGCCAACCTGGCGCTGGGCTACCTGCCCGACGGCGCACTGCTGGGCGGCAGCATCCGCTTGAACCGCCAGGCGGCGCTGGACGCCATCCGCAGCAAGATCGCCGAGCCGCTGGGCATCAGCGTGGAACGCGCCGCATTCGGCATCACCACCCTGGTCAACCTGAACATGGTCAACGGCATCCGCCGGGTGTCGATCGAGCGCGGCCACGACCCGCGCGACTTCGCCCTGATCGGTGCAGGCGGTGCGGCAGGCATGCATGTGGTGCGCCTGGCCGAGGAAATCGGTATGCAGACCGTGCTGATCCCCAAGGTGGCTTCGGGCTTGTGCGCATTCGGCCAGATCCTGTCCGATGTGCGCTACGACCAGCTCACCAGCCTGTCGATGCGACTGGACGCCGGGCACGTGAACCTGGCACAACTCAACCAGGCGCTGGCCGAACTGCGCCAGCAGGGCTTGGCCAACCTGCGTGAAGATGGCTTTGGCGACCAGGCCAGCAGTTGCCACTACACCCTGGAAATGCGCTACCTGGGGCAGATCCACGAGTGCAGTGTGGAGCTGCAGCAACACGCCCTAGATGAAGCCGGCCTGGCCGCACTGATCAGCCGCTTCCACAGCCGCCACCAGACCCTGTACTCGTACAGCGAACCCGCCAGCCCGGTGGAGCTGGTGAACCTGGAGTGCTCGGTGATCGGCCACCTGCCGCGCCCGCCGCAACCCGAGTTGCAGGGCCCGGCCGAACCGCCGGCAGCCACCCCGGAAACCGTTCGGCCGATGCTGTTCAGTGCCGACGGCGAGTGGCAGCCCACGCCAGTGTTCAATGGCAACCGCCTGCTGCCAGGGCAGACCGTGCATGGCCCCTGCGTGATCGAGGAAGACACCACCAACATCGTCCTGCCACCGGGCTGGCAGGCGCACCTGGAGCCTTCGGCCACCTACCGGGTGACACGCGGGGCTTGATCAAAAGGTCGGCGTGCGCCGATCATGGGCCTGATAACCGCCCGGCAGCGCTGCGCTGTCGGGCGGTTTGCACAATAACAAGAGCTGCTTGAGTAGCTTGCCTGCAGTTCCTTTTTTCAATGCTGCCCTCTTTGAAAAAGGACAAACCATGCCCACAGAACTCTCGACCCACGGCTGGGCGCAGCCGGAGCGCCAGGCGCGCTGGGCCGAAGCCATCAGTGACACCTATTTCCCGTTGAGCCTGGAATTTGCCGCCGAACAGCCGTTCGATGGCCACTTGCAGCGCTGGAGCACGCCCAGCACACCCCTTAGCCTGTCGCGCCTGCGCTCCAGTCAGCTGGGCTATTCGCGCAGCAAGGCGCACATCAGCCAGGACCATGAAGCGTTCTACCTGGTGACCGTGCCGCGCAGCAGCGAGGTGCATTTCGAACAGGAAGGCCACCAGCTCAGTTGCAGCCCCGGCGGTTTCATTGTCGAACGTGGCGATGCACCCTACCGCTTCCATTACGGCACGCAGAACGATTTGTGGGTGCTCAAGCTGCCCGAGCGCGCACTCAAGGCCAACCTGCTGGGGCACAAGCGCTACACCCGGCATTGCTTCGATGCCAGCCAGGGTTTGGGGCGCATCTTCGTCGAGCAGCTGGACCTGTGTGCGCGCCACTTCGACGCCAGCCCCGCGGCCGCTCGCCATTTACTGCTCGAACAGGCTTCGGCCACCCTGCTGCTGGCCTTGCAGCAGGATGAGCGGGTACTGGGCAGCGAAGGCAGCAACCTCAGCACCCTGCACCTGACGCGGGTCGAGCAGTATGTGCAGCAACATCTGGGCGACCCCGAGCTGTCGCCAGCCTCGATCGCCAGCGCCTGCGGGCTATCACTGCGCTACCTGCACAAGCTGTTCGCGATCACGCCCTACACCTTGGGCGAATGGGTGCGTCAGCAACGCCTGGAGGCTGTGCACCGGCAACTGCGCGACCCGCATTGCCACCTGGCGATCGGCGAACTGGCGTTCCGCTGGGGCTTTGCCGACCAGGCGCAGTTTGCCCGGGCGTTTCGCCAGCAGTATGGGTGCACGGCGCGGGAAGTACGGGCTGCGCGTACCCACTGACGAAGTGGCTGGCACGGGCTTCGCCCGTATTCGCGGCTAAAGCCGCTCCCACAGGTACAGGTTGGGCCGGAGACCTGCTCGGTCTCTGTGGGAGCGGGTTTACCCGCGAAGAACCCAACACGGTTATGGCACCGGCTTCGCCGGTGTTCGCGGCCAAGGCCGCTCCCACTGCGGTAATCCTGCGAATTCAATCACCCGCCGCTACATCCACCACCTTCCAGCTGTCATCCGGGTCGAAGCGTTTCATTTCCTTGGCCAGTTTGTCGCCATGCGGCCCAAGGTCTTTCTCGAATACCTGGCCGTCATGGCTGATCATGAAGCTCATCACCCCGGTATCGTCGTACTTGGCCGGCCAGGCGACCATGGCGAAGCCGCGGCTCATCTGGTTGCCGATCAGGTAGCTGTAGGCGCCGCCAGGGGCTGAAGGGCCTTGTGCGTCGAGGATGCGGAAGTGGTAGCCGTACCAGGCATCACCGAGCTGTTCCTGGCCGAACAGCGGCCCGAGCGGGCTGACCTCGCCGTCGCCGTCGTCATCCCAGTACAGCCCGTCGTGCTTGCCGGGTTCGCTGAAGATTTTCTGCGCATATTCCAGCGCGCCGTTGCCGTTGTGGTCCTGGGTGGCGTAGTCCATTTGCGCATCGTGGTAAGCCAGCAGCGACTGCAGAACGCCCAGTTCGTTACGGCCAATGCGCCGCACACGGATTTCGGCGCTGCCGGCCTTGAGGTCGAAGCGCCAGCCCTGGCTACTTTTGGTCAGCGGAATGGGCAATGTCCAGTGGTCGCTGCCCACGGCCAGGATGGCCTTGCCCTCACCTGCCATGTCGATGCTGTGTTGCGCGCGATACTGCTCGAGGAAGGTGTCCACGTCGCTGCGTTGCACGCCGCCGCGTGGGATGTAGGTACGCCAGTCATCGCCCAGTAACCGGGCCAGACGGGCTTCATCTGGTTTTTCCTCACCCAGCGCCGCAACGAAGGATTCCACGGCCTTCTCCGGTGTAGGGAAGGTTTCTTGCGCAGCAGCCAGGCAGGACCAGGCCACGCCTGCAGTGAGCAGCAATGCCGCAAATGTTGGATGTTTCATCGACGGCCTCCTCCTCCGCCACGACGTGCGGGCGCACTGGGCCGGGAAATCTGGTGCCCGGCGGCACGTGATGCACTGGGCCGCTGGGCAAACGACTGGCTGGTGCGGCCGCGGCTGGCCTGCGCGTTGGTACGCGACGGCGAGCGTACGCCGTCAAAGGCGTTGTTGCGGGCTCGGCCTGCGGTATTGGCCGGGCGGTTCTGCGCCACTTGCCGCGCCTGGCCTTCGCCCTGCCGGCGTTGGGCCACCTGGTTGTTCTGCTGCCGGCCCTGGTTATTGCGGGTTTCCTGCCGGCGGTCGGCGGCCCTTGCGTTGTCGTTACGCGATTGCATGCGGTTGCCAACCGAGTTGTCCGCCTTTGCCTCGCGCATTTGCTGGCGTGCCTGGCTATTGCTGGTGGCCGGCCGTTCGATACCGGCCCGGTCCATCGAGGCACGGGCCTTGTCGCGTGCCTGGGCGCGCTGGGCATCGTCGCCGCGGAAGGCGGTGCGCTGGGTAGCACCGTCGAGCTGGCGGCCATACTGTTGGCGGCTGCGGGAGTCGCGGTATGGCACGCCGTCGCGGTTGGCAGCGTTGTGCTGCCACTTGTTCTGGTTGTTGGTGATGCGGTTGTTGGCGTTGATGTTGTTGTAGCGGTTGACGTCGATGTCGATGTCGTTGTTGCCCCAGTCACAGTCGCCCCACAGCGAGGCGACAATTGCCACGCCGGTACCAAAGGCCAGGCCGGCCACCAGCGCGGAACCGGGGTAATACATCGGCGGTGGCGGGTAATACGCCGGCGGCGAAGCCGGGTAGGCCCAGGTGCCATAGGTGGTGGTCGGGTTATAGGTGGGCACGTACACCACTTGTGGGTCGGCCGGTTCGATGACGATGGTGGTGGGTGGAGCACTGGTGGTGACCACCTGAGTGCTGCTGCCGCTGGAAGCCGGTGCAGGTGCCGCTGCAGGTGCGACTGTGTTCTGCACGGTCACGTTCTGGTACTGGTTGCTCTGCAGGTTACCGGCGGCCTGCGCCTGATGGCGCAAGCGCTGCACGCTGCCCATGACGTCGTCAGGCTGGGCGAGGAAGGCATCGCCAAGGCGCTGCACCCAGACCGGGTCTTGGCCAAGGGTTGCCAGCACCTGCGGGAAAGCCACCAGTGCCTGGACACTCGGGTCCCAGGGTTGCTTCGCCACCTGCTTGACCGCATCGTCGCCGGTGGCCTTGGGGTTGGCCTTGGACCAGGTCACGGCTTCGCTCACCTGCCCTGGGTAGGTTGACGCCATCAGCACCTGGGCCAACAGCGGATCGGGGTACAGGGCAATGGGCGCGGTCATCTGGTCCAGTTGTTCCTGAGTGAACACCGGGTCCTTGGCCGCAGCCGTGGGTGGCACCGGATCCGGCGCAGGTACGTCTTCTGCCAGCACCAGGCCGGGTGCTGCGCTCAGGCACAGTACAGCTGACAGGACAGCAAACAATGGCATGCGCATCGCTTATCCCCATGAGGTCAGACCGCGTGGAATAAGGGTAGCAATGGCGGTGTTTTTGGCCAGATGCGGGGGCGCAAACTTTACGCGCTCTAAGGGAGGGGGGCACGCTGCATCTGGCTGCGCAGCATCTCCAGGCCCTCATTATCCAACGCCAGGCCAATGCGTTCTGGCAGCGCATCAGCAATCAGCCTGCGCCCCTGCCCCCTCAGCGGCCTGCACAGACGGGCCAGCAAGGTACGCGCGCGAGTGCGCTCGGTCCAGGTGCGCAGCAGGTAGATGACCGCATCGGCCAGGCCCCAGGCCAGGTTGCAGCCGAACGCAGCAACCAGCATCAGCCGGGCTTCTTCGCGCCCAGCCGTGGCCACGCTGAGCGAGCCGATGAAGGTCATCGCCATCAACAAACCGAAGATCACCTCGGTGATCCGGTCGATCGGCTCCAGCACGCCCCATTTACGCGGTTGTTCGCTTTGCCCCATCACGCCCTCCCTGCCCGCTCAGGAATCGTCGATAGTCACTATCGAGAATGGCAATTTCTGCCGAAGGCCGTGGCCACATAACCTAGCTCCATCGACTCGCCGCCCACGACCCCGGCCCTTGGAGCTACCTGATGAACACCCTGACCCGCCTGCTGTCCGCCACCCTTGCCGTTCTTGCCGTCGCCATCGTCAGCGGCTGTGCCAGCCACCCCGAACTACGCCCGTACAGCGCCGATGAAACCCGCCAACTGCAACTGGAAGCCCTGCAACGCCGCGGCCTGTCGTTGGACGACTACGAGCAGCAACGGCGGGTGATCCAGCGTGCCGGCAACCTGCCGGTGGTGACCGAAGCGGCCAACGCAGACCGTTCGAGCAAAGGCTGAGTGGCTTGGTCATACGAACGGTGGTGTTTTGGTGCAGGGCAGCCGCTTCTAGCGCCGTGGTGCCAACGCCAACGCGATACCGCCCAGCACCACCACGCACGCCACCAGCAAGCGCAACGACAGCGGCTCGCCAATCAACACAACCCCGCCCAGCGCAGCAATTACCGGCACGCTCAGCTGCATGGTCGCCGCCTGTTGCGCACTGAGCTGCCTGACCACGCCGTACCACACGGCATAGCCCGCGCCAGAAGCAAGCACGCCGGAGCCCAGGGCATACAACAAGCCAAGCGATGTGAGGTGTGGGCCAGCGCCCAGCAACAGCAGCGGAGCCATCAGCACCAGGCAAGGCAGGCTACGGGCAAAGTTGCCGGCGGTATCGGCCAGAGGCCTGGGTGAGCCTTTGCCAAGCAGTGTGTAAACGCCCCAGGCGACGCCAGACAGGGCCATCAGCAAGGCGCTGGCCAAGGGGGGCGCCGCTGCACCGGGTAATAAAAGCACCAACAGGCCGGCAAAGGCGACCACCATGCCTATCAGCATGCGCACGGTGATGTGTTCGCCCTTGTACCAGGCAAAGCCGAACATGGTGATCTGCACCGCGCCAAACAGCAGTAGCGCACCTGCCCCCGCGCCTAGTTGCAAGTAAGCAGCAGAGAACAGGAACGCGTACAGGAACAGGGCCAGCCCGCCACGCCAACTGCCGCCCATGGCCTGCACCGGCCTGCGCACGCGGATCAGCAGCAACAGGAACAACGCGCCACTGGCCAGGCGCACCACGGTGAACGATGCCGGGTCGATGGCCCCGTCCTTCAGCGCCAGCCGGCAGAACACCGAGTTACCGGCAAACGCCACCAGGCTGAACAGTGCAGGCCAGAGCCAAGCCCGGGCCTTGTGGTCGATAAGCGTGGTAGAGCCGGTGCTCATGGTGTGGTCACCTCTGAGTGGGAATTGTTGTTATAGCGACAATGCTCATGGGGCCATAGTGCCTGGCGGCCCTGTTCGGCGAACAATGGCAGGGTAGTACCTTTCGCACAACGCAGCGTCATGCTTGAACAACGCGTATGTTTGCGCGGCTGCCGTCAGCCAGTAGATTGCAAGGCCCGGCATGGAGGCCTGTACGTAACAAGGAAAACCCCATGAGCAAATTTGATTTTCAGCTGGCCTATACCATCAAGCCGCGCAACGCTGACCACGATGAAGCCGATGCGGCGCAGGCACGCCTGCACCTGCGGGAAAAGCTCGGCCTGGACACCGTCGAGCACATTGAGACCACCTTGCTCGGCATGATCACACTCAAGAGCAGCACGCTTGCAGAGCGCAAGCGGGAAGCCGAAAAGCTGCTGCATGATTACATTCGAGAAGCGCTCAAGGAGCTGCGGGTACTGTCTACCGTGAAGTTCTATGGCTGCCTGATGGTCGACGGGCTGGGCCCGACCATACGCTTCGACATCCTGCCCAAATGACCTTTGACGGTATCAGGCGCTAACGCGCCTGATACCAGGGCGCTGTCATTTCTCCTGCAGTACCGCCCTACCCTTCACCGCCCGCGGCCCGCGCCAGGCCCAGAACAGCAAACCGGGAAATGGCGCGTAGACCACGAAGACGACCCACAGCATCTTGCGCTCGGCACGCCGCTCGCTGCCGATGATGTGCCAGATGGCCCAGAGTTCCAGCAGGATTATCAAGGCGGCGATGATGATCCAGATCGTTCCGATTTCCATGAGCGCTCTCCCATTTGGCATGTAATGGGTTGGTTTGCAGCGGGCGCTAAGGGTTCAGAATGATTTGCCGGCGATAGGGCCGCCCAGGAGAACCTCAATACCGCGGCGCGCTCTCCAGCGCAGCCTTCAACGCCGCCGCATCGGCAAACGCCCGCTGGCTCACCAGTACGCCCTTCTCAAGTTGCAGCCACAGCACCTGGCCAGCCTGCCCGGGATACCGGCTGGCTACCCGCCCTTCGCGGTCGAGCAGCACCCGGTAGTTGTAGTCACGCATGGCAGGGATGGCGAACAGCTTGCTGATCAGCGCCGGCATTTTCTGGATGTCTGCCACGAACACCGCATTGCGCGCTTCCAGGTAGCCCTTGGGCTGTTCGGCCAGCGCTGCCTTTACCAGCTTGGCGCCGTCCATGTCACGCGCCACCAACAAGATATGCGTGCCAGCATCGAGCGTGTAGGCCTGGTCATGCTGGTCCAGCAGCGTCCACGGCGCGAGCTTGTCACCCGGCTCCAGGGCATTGGCCAGCAACGGTATCAGGCAGAGCAACAAGGCAGCGGCGTATTTCATCATGGTCATCCTCAGCGACGGGAGCGCCAGCATAACGGCAAAGCGCCAAGCCAGACAGGTTGCCTGAACACGACCTGTAATACGACACCGCCACCCGGGAGATTGTCTTTCCTCCAGCCACCCGCCACACTCTCAAGGCCAGCCAGGAAGCGGAGTCCAGAGTGCCCACGCCACGCCAGTTCAGCAAAAAGACCAGCACCAGCAACATGTTGCGGTTGAAGTCCACCAGCGCCAACGCCCAGGCCCCCTATCGGGTCGATTTCGTGCTGCTCGAACACTTTTCCATGGCCAGCTTCACCGTGGCCATGGACGTGCTGGTCACGGCCAACCTGCTGCGCGCCGACAGTTTCCAGTTCACCCCACTGTCGCTGGACGGCGACCGGGTGCTCAGCGACCTGGGGCTGGAACTGGTGGCCACCGAGCTGTCGGCCGAAGCGTTGAAGGAACTGGACCTGCTGGTGATCTGTGGCGGCTTGCGCACACCACTGAAATACCCGGAACTCGACCGCCTGCTGGACGACTGCGCTGCCCACGGCATGGCCCTGGGTGGCCTGTGGAACGGCGCCTGGTTCCTTGGCCGCGCCGGGGTGCTGGACGACTACGGCTGCAGCATCCACCCCGAACAGCGCGCCAGCCTGTCCGAGCGCAGCCCGCAAACGCGTATCACCCCGGCCAGCTTCACCCTCGACCGCGACCGCCTCAGCGCCGCCAGCCCCAACGGCGCCATGGAGCTGATGCTTGGGCTGGTGCGTCGGCTGTATGGCGATGGCTTGGCCGAAGGCGTGGAGGAAATCCTGTCGTTCTCCGGTGCGCGCTACCGCCAGGTCGGCCCAGGCGCGAAGAAGTCCATGAGCCTGCACCTGCGCACCATCGTCGAGCTGATGGAGAACAACCTCGAGGAAACCCTCAGCCTCGACCAGCTGGCTGCTTACAGCGGGCGCTCGCGACGGCAAATCGACCGGTTGTTCCAGGCCCAGCTAGGCACGTCACCACGGCGTTATTACATGGAGCTGCGCATTACCAAGAGCCGCCGCCTGCTGCAGTACTCCGACCTATCGGTGATGGAAGTGGCGGTGGCCTGCGGGTTTGTCTCGGTATCACACTTCAGCAAGTGCTATGCGGCGTACTTTGGCTACCCGCCTTCGCGTGAGCAGCGGTTGGGTGAGTGATCCGGGCGCTTTGCACCAAGTTGTTAGAGATGCATGGCCTGCACGGGCGCCTTCGCGGGTGAACCCGCTCCCACAAGGGGCTGTGCAAGTATTGAAGACTATGGAGGCCCTGTGGGAGCGGGCGTGCCCGCGAAAGGGCCCGCTCAGGCACTAGAGATGATTCAGGGCCGGCGCTCGACCTGGATATACCGCAGCACAGCATCACAAATCATGGCCTTGTGCCGTTGCTTGACCTCTTCATCAGACAGGTCGATCTGGAAAATCTCGCCAAAGGTATGACGATTCGACACCCGGTAGAAGCAGAACGAGCTCATCAACATATGCAGGTCGATAACTTCGATACCGGCACGGAACACGCCTTCCTCTACGCCACGGCGCAGGGTATTGCCCAGGGCCTCAAGCACCAGGCTGCTCATTTCGCGAATTGCCGGCGACTGCTTGACGTACTCGCCATAGTGGATGTTTTCGGTACAGATGATCCGCACGAAATCGACGTTGCGGTCGTGGTGGTCGAAGGTGAACTCCACCAGCCGGCGGATCGCCTGCTCGGCCGGCAACGACTCCAGGTCCAGGCTTTGCTCGGTCTTGCGAATGTCGCCGTACAGCTTGATCAGGCACTCGCAGTACAGCTGCTCCTTGCTGCCGAAGTAGTAGTAGATCATGCGCTTGGAAGTGGCGGTGCGCTCGGCGATGGCATCGACACGGGCGCCGGCCAGCCCTTGCTGGACGAACTCGTTGATGGCGGCCTGGAGGATGTCCTCGCGCGTTTTCTCGGGGTTGTTCTTGCGCGTTTTGCGCCCCCCTACGGTTTCAGGCTGGCCAAGGCCGACTACGGAATCACTCATACCTACTCACAGGCTGTTTATTGGAATATGGGGGATTATCCGTGAGCACGGCCATGCAGGGAAGCACGCTGTTGGTCGTGTAGCCATAAAGCTGCACTGTTGGCTGGCCTTGAAATCGCTTGCTACAACCCGCTAGCCTGCCTGCCCCTGCCCCGGATGGACCCTGCCCCATGCAACCGCGCGACCTTGCCGCCTACCTGTTCCTGGCCATTGCCTGGGGCTTTTCCTTCCTGGTGGTGCTCAAGGTGGTGCATGCCTTTGGCTGGGTGGGCGCGGTCAGCCTGCGGGCACTGATTGCCGGCGGCACCCTGGCGGTCCTCGCTGCACTGCTAGGCCGCGCACTGCGCCTGCGCCCGCTGCTGATACCCCTGCTGGTGGTCGGCGCCACCACTGTGGCCGGGCAACTGATTGGCCTTTCGTACGCCACCCCGCGCATCGGCACGGCCATGGCAGCGATCTTCGTCGCCACCATCCCTCTGTTTTCAATGCTGATCGGGCGGGTTTGGGGCCTGGAGAAAATCACCCCGCAAGGCCTCGCCGGGCTGCTGCTGGGTATCGTCGGCATCGCCATCCTGGTGGGTTTCCCGGCGCGACCGATCGACGACGACTTCATCCACGGCTGCATCGCCTCGCTGTTCGGCTGCATCAGCGCCGCCTACGGCAGCAACTATGCCAGCCTGCACCTGCGCGGCCAGGACCCATGGACGGTTACCGGCGGCGCATTCCTGGCCGGTGGGCTGCTGACCTTGCCGCTACTGTTGATTGTGCCAGTGCCCAGCGTGCCGCAAACCAGCGACTGGCTTTACCTGCTGCTCAGCGGTGCGGTGATGAGCGCCACCACCTACGTGCTGTACTTCGGCCTGGTAGCACGCATCGGCGCCACCCGCGCCATCAGCGTGGAATTCGTGGTCACGCTGGTGGCAGTGCTGGTCGGCGCGTTGTTCCTCGACGAGGCCCTGAGCCTGTTGCAGGCTGCTGGCGGCCTGGTGATACTGCTGGGTTGCATGCTGGTGCTGGGCCTGCTGCCAGGGCGCAAGCGGCGCCTGCCCAGCTAAGCACCGGATCAGTCGCGCCGGGCGGTGGCGGGCTCGGGTGGCGGTGTCAGGTGCAACACACGGTTGCGCCCGCCTTCGGCCAGCAGGTAACCACCCTTGCCATCAGCGATGATCGCCTGGGGTGCCTTGAGGAAGGTCAGTACGGTGTGCTGGCTGCCATCGGCATCGATGCGCAGCAGGCGCGCACGGTGGGTATTGTCTTCACTGATCCACAGGCCGCGCTGGTCACAGTAGAGGAACGTCGGGTTGCGCAGGCCATCGACCACCACCGGGTCGCTGCCATCGTCGGCCAGGGCGCGGACCTTGCCATTGGCCTTTTCGGTGTACAGCAAACGGCCCTCGCAACGGGTAAGGCCTTCGGTTTCAGTCAGGCCGGAACGCAGCACATCGAGCTGGCCGCTGTTCCAGTCATAGCGCATCAACCGGCCATTGCCCTTGCGGTCCTCGATGGCATACAGATAGTCGCCATCGTTCCACAGCCCTTGCACACTCTCGCCATCGAACAAGCGGGTGACCTGACCATCACGGGCCAGGCTGACCGGTGCCTGGCCACCTTCCTGGCTGAACACCCAACCGCCCTGCGCCGCCACCATGCCATCGGGCTTGGACAGGTTGTCGATCAACACCACGCGGTCGCCGGTAGCGGTGATCTTGAGGATGCTGCCACGGCCGTCGTCCAGTTCACGGCTGACCAGCAGGCTGCCGTCGGCTTGTGGCAATAGCGAAGCGGCCTTGGTCACATCGCGATGCAGCACCTGCACATCCCAGCCTGAAGCAGCCTGGACCGGGTAGAAACTCTGCCAGGCAAAAAAACCCAGGGTGGCCGCGAGCAGGCCAGTGGTGGCGGTCAGGGCAATGCGGGTGCTGCGCTGGCGCAGGATATGCGGCATGTGGGGCTCCTCGGGGTTGCCGGGGATGCTAGCAAGCGAATGTGAAAAAAATGTCGAAATGGACCAAACATTACAAAGCACTCACATTCAGCGATCAAATACCTGGTATTCCAACATTTAATTTGTGGATGGCATGCGCTCGACCCTATTCTGTCGCCACATCCCCTGCGCCGCACCGGCCGGTGCGGTTCACGGCATGGGGAGAGAACAACAAGTCGAGATCGTCCATGTCGAACCATTCGTACTTCGCCCCCCACGGTGGGCACCCGGCTCAAACCGAGCTGCTGACTGACCGTGCCATGTTCACCGAAGCCTATGCCGTTATCCCTAAAGGCGTGATGCGTGACATCGTCACCAGCCACCTGCCGTTCTGGGACAAGATGCGCATGTGGGTCATCGCCCGCCCGCTGACCGGGTTTGCCGAAACCTTCTCCCAGTACATCGTCGAAGTTGCCCCGGAAGGCGGCAGCGAGCGCCCTGAACTGGACCCTAACGCCGAAGCCGTGGTGTTCATCGTCGAAGGCGAACTGGACATCACCGTAGAAGGCAAGCACCACACCCTGGTACCTGGCGGCTATGCCTTCCTGGCCCCAGGCGCCGAGTGGAGCCTGCGCAACAACAGCAAGTCCAACGTCACCTTCCACTGGCTGCGCAAGCACTACCAGAAGGTAGAAGGCCTGGACGTACCTGAGTCCTTCGTTACCCACCGCGACAACGCCACCGTTATCGAGATGCCGGGCACCGAAGGCCGCTGGGTCACCACCCGCTTCGTCGACATGGCCGACATGCGCCACGACATGCACGTGAACATCGTCACCTTCCAGCCAGGCGGCGTGATCCCGTTCGCGGAAACCCACGTGATGGAGCACGGCCTGTACGTGCTGGAAGGCAAGGCTGTGTATCGCCTGAACCAGGACTGGGTCGAAGTGGAAGCCGGCGACTTCATGTGGCTGCGCGCCTTCTGCCCGCAAGCCTGCTACGCCGGCGGCCCAGGCAAGTTCAGCTACCTGCTGTACAAGGACGTGAACCGTCACGTGCACCTGACGCTGAACCCTAAGCGCTAAGCTCAGGCTGACGCCCGCAAGCCCGCCAACCTGGCGGGCTTTCTGTTTGCCGCGCATACTGAAACACCCATCCCCCGTGCGGTACCAGCCATGAACCGCTGCCTGCTGCTCGCCGGCTTGCTGCTGTGCACCCCTGCCCTGGCCGCCGATGACTGGAACCTGGCGTACGACCGAGAAGGCATCCGCGTGTACCTGAGTGGCGTGGCCGACTCGCCGTACCAGCAATTTCGCGGTGTAAGTACCATGAAAGCCAGTGTGCGCACGCTCACCGACCTGCAGGAGAACCTGCGGGTGGCCTGCAAGTGGCTATACGCCTGTGATCAGATGCGTTTGCTGGACGTGGAGGGTGACAGCACGTGGGTTTACCTGACTACCAACCTGCCATGGCCGACCCTGCCGCGAGACATTGTGCTGAAGGTAACCAGTGAACGGCTGGATGATGGCACCCTGCTGCGGCACTTAAGTGCCGAGCCGGAAAGGATCCCCAAGGTGGACGGGCTGATCCGCGTACAACACCTGAGCGGTGAGTGGCGGATGAAGCCGCTGGGCGAGCGCGAAACCGAGGTGACCTACCAGTTGCAAGCCGACCCGGCCGGGGATGTGCCGGGCTGGCTTGCCAATCGCTTCGTGGTGGATGCGCCGGTGGTGACCCTCAGGACCTTGCGGGCCGTAGCCGAGCGCCAGCCCTGAGGGCCTTCCGCCAGATCACTTCGGTATCACTCAAGGTTCAAAATACGGTTGGCAATCTCCGATTGGAGTCGGGTAGCACGACGGACCCGATGCGGCTGCTCCCTGGCTGCGTTAACGTTCGAGCTACCGCCATCGCGCTTTTTCTGCCACTGTGCCCCCGCGGCGCAGACCAGCGCGCCGCGCCTTGCCAGGACACCGCATGAAAACACCAGAAAACGGCAACACGCACAAAGGCTACCGGCGCATCATCCCGTCGATGACCGCACTGCTCGAATTCGAAGCGGTAGCCCGTCACACCAGTTTCACCCTGGCCGCCCAGGAGCTGGGCGTGACCCAGGCAGCCGTCAGCAAGCAGATCCGCCAGCTTGAAGAAAACCTCGGTTGCCAGCTGTTCCAGCGCCTGCATCGCGGTGTTCGCCTGACCAGCGAGGGCCAGGCGTTGTACGCGGTGCTTTCCGATTCCATGCAGAAGATCGCCTCGGTGTTCGACCGCCTCAGCGAAGGCGACAGCGAGCAGGAACTGGTGCTCAGCAGCACCGCGACGTTCTCCCAGTTGCGAGTGATGCCGCGCCTGGGCACCTTGCGCAGTGCCCTGCCCCAGGTGCGCCTGCGCCTGGCTACGCAGATGTTCACCGGCGACTTGCGCAACCACGATGTCGATTTACTGGTGCGCTATGGCAATGGCCGCTGGGAAGACGGCAGTGCCCTGCACCTGTTCGATGAAGAAATCTTCCCGGTGTGCTCGCCGGCGTGGCTGGCACGTAACCCGCAGCCGGAGTCGCTGGAGGCGCTGTACCGTGCCGACCTGCTGGATGCCGATGCCACCACCGAAGGCTGGATGACCTGGCCTACCTGGTTCCGTGCGCTGGGTGGCAACCCGCCGAAACTGCACTACAACCTGCGCTGCCAGCTGTACACCGACACCATCCAGGGCGCGTTGCACGGGCATGGGGTGGCGTTGGGCTGGGGGCGTATGGTCGACCACTTATTGGCCTCCGGCGAGCTGGTGCGGCTGACCGATTTGGTGGTGCGACCGCGTGAGGCGTATTACCTGGTGGTGCCCCACGGGCGCGCCACTACCCCTACCATTCTGGGGCTGGTGGATTGGTTGCGCGATAACCAACCCGCCACATGATCGGTTGACGCGGTCAATTGTAGGAGCGGCCTTGCCGGGGCGCCGGACCGGCAAGGCCGCTCCTACAAGGGCCAATGCTGGATTCAGGCAGCGGTAACTGCCCGTGGTTGGGCAGAGGCCTTGGCCTGGCGCCGATAGGCCAATAACAGGCCTGCATACCACAACGGCATCACGTACAACGCGGTGCGGGTGTCCGGCTCCAGCGCCAGCAGGCACAGCACGAAAATCAGGAACAGCTGCGCCAGCGCCGCAGTGGCCTTGCCACCAGGCAGCTTGAACTTCGACTGCTCATGCGCCTGCGGATGCTGCCGGCGGTAAGCGAAGTACGACAGCAGGATCAACGACCAGGTAACGATGATCATCACCGCAGAAATGGTCGATACCAGGGTGAACACGGTCATCACCTCGGGGATCACGAACAACAGCGTCAGCGCAATCGCCATGCATACGCCCGAGAACACCAGCGCCCGCACCGGCGTACCCGAGCCGGACAGCCGCCCGAACGCCACCGGCGCCTGCCGCTGGTGCGAAAGGCCGTAAAGCATCCGCGAGCCCGAGTACACGCCACTGTTGGCCGACGATGCCGCAGAGGTCAGCACCACGAAGTTGATGATGCCTGCGGCAGCCGGTAGCCCGCCCAGCAGGAACAATTCAACGAACGGGCTGCGATTGGCCGGCACATTGGCCCAGGAGATGACGCTGATGATGCACACCAGCGAACAGATATAGAACAGCAGGATGCGCACCGGGATGGTGTTGATCGCCTTGGGCAAGGTCTTTTCCGGGTCTTTGGCCTCGGCCGCTGCGGTACCGATCAGTTCGGTGCCGACGAAGGAGAAGATGGCAATCTGGAACCCGGCGAGGAAGCCGAGGATGCCATGCGGCATGACCACACCCGGCGCCACCAGGTGGCTGAACGATGCAGTTACCCCGCCCGGCGAAGTGTAGGACGTGGCGACCATCACCAGGCCGGTCACCACCAGCAGCACGATGGCGACGATCTTGATCAGGCCGAACCAGAACTCCACTTCACCAAAGGCCTTTACCGCCAGCATGTTCAGCCCCAGCAGCAGGAACATGGTGGCGAAGGCCGGTAGCCAGGTGGGCACATCGGGGTACCAGTACTGCACGAACCCCGCCACCACCACTACATCACCGACCGCTGCCACCACCCAGCTGAGCCAGTACGACCAGCTGAGGATGTAACCGGCCCGTGGCCCCAGGTAGTTGTGCACCAGGTCGGCAAACGACTCCATCTGCAGGTTGGCCAGCAGCATTTCGCCCATGGCGCGCATGATGCAGAACACAAAAAAGCCGATGATGGCGTAGACGAGGATGATTGAAGTACCGGACAGCGCAATGATCTTGCCCGACCCCATGAACAGGCCGGTGCCAATCGCGCCACTGATTGAAATAAGCTGGATGTGCCGATTTTCCAGCCGTCGCTTGAGCACGCGGCCATCTTCCGGAACGGCGCTTTGCGCGTTGCACGTTTGCTGCATAGTGGACCTCTTATTCTTTTTTTGTAAAACCCCGGCGCCCCGCGCCGCACCATTTAATTGGTACTAAAGTGCAGGCTGCAGCCATTCAAGACAGTCGAAGCGTGGGTATTAACACAGATGAAAAAACAGTGCCCGGCGCAACTTCGCAGCGGGCTTACTTATTCTTTTGAAACGCACCCTAATGGCGCGCCCGATACAGTCCCGCGAAAGCCGTTTCATTCTGCCAGCGGCCCGGTTCAAGCGGAACGCTACAGAATGCACAGCGCCAAACGGATTTTGTGCAGTGTGAAAAGCCCAGGTGGCAGTTTGCGCAATGCACCTGCCAAAAGGCCTGACCCAGCGGTCACATCTTGTAAGTCGAGAGCAGGATGCTGGTCTCGGTGTTTTCGATGTGGGGTATCGAACGGATGGTGTTCAGCGCCCGGTCGAAGGCCTCGAGGGTGTCGGCGCGCAGTTCTGCCATGAGGTCCCAGCGGCCGTTGGTGGTATGGATGGCCACCACGTTGGGGTGCCCGCGCAGCGCGTGCTTGACCTCTGCAGCGTGGTGGCCGCTGATACCGATGCTGGTGATGGCACGTACGCCTTGCTCCAGCGCATCAGAGCGCAGGCGTACCGTGTAGCCGATGATCACGCCCTGCTCTTCGAGCCGGGTAATGCGGTTTTGCACGGTGGCCCGGGCCACCTTGAGTTTCTTCGCCAGGGTCAGCACGGGGGTACGCGCGTTGTCCCGCAACAGCGCAATCAGTTCCCGATCGATAGTATCCATGGATGCCTGCCAAATAATCAGATTGCTATTTTGGGGTGGCAGATTGTCTAGAAAGTTGATGAAACTGACAACCTGCTCTCTTCATCTTGACGCAACCTTTCATCAAAATGTTCACGCCACTTCAACAATCTTAAGCGTGCAGCCTGCAATGAGCGGGGCGACAACGCAATAACAAGGTGCAAGAGCATGACGTATTTCATTGATGTTCCAACCATGTCGGACTTGGTGCATGACATTGGCGTAGCGCCGTTCATTGGCGAACTGGCGGAGGCCATTCGCGAAGACTTCAAACGCTGGCAGGAGTTTGATAAATCTGCGCGTGTTGCCAGCCATTCGGAAGTGGGTGTGATCGAACTGATGCCGGTCGCCGACAACAACCGCTATGCCTTCAAATACGTCAACGGCCACCCGGCCAACACTGCCCGCGACCTGCACACGGTGATGGCCTTCGGTGTGCTGGCCGATGTCGACACCGGTTACCCGGTGCTGTTGTCCGAACTGACCATCGCTACTGCCCTGCGCACTGCCGCTACCTCGTTGATGGCGGCCCAGGCGCTGGCTCGGCCAAACTCACGCAAGATGGCGCTGATCGGCAACGGCGCGCAAAGCGAATTCCAGGCCCTGGCCTTCCACAAGCACTTGGGCATCGAAGAAATCGTCGCCTACGACACCGACCCGCTGGCCACCGCCAAGCTGATCGCCAACCTCAAAGAATACAGCGGCCTGACCATTCGCCGCGCAGGCTCGGTAGCCGAAGCGGTCAAAGGTGTGGACATCATCACCACGGTAACCGCCGACAAGGCCTACGCCACCATCATCACCCCCGACATGCTGGAGCCCGGCATGCACTTGAATGCCGTGGGCGGTGACTGCCCAGGCAAGACCGAGCTGCACGCCGATGTGCTGCGCAATGCCCGGGTGTTTGTCGAGTACGAGCCACAAACCCGCATCGAAGGTGACATCCAGCAACTGCCGGCGGACTTCCCGGTGGTGGACCTGTGGCGCGTGCTGCGCGGCGAAAGCGAAGGCCGCCAGAGCGCCAGCCAGGTCACCGTGTTCGACTCGGTGGGCTTCGCCCTGGAAGACTACACCGTACTACGGTATGTACTACAGCAAGCGGAAAAACGCGGCATGGGTAGCAAGATCGACCTGGTGCCATGGGTGGAAGACGACCCGAAAGACCTGTTCAGCCATACCCGCGGCCGCGCGGGCAAAAACCGCATCCGACGCGTTGCCTAACCTGCAGCCAACCCGAGTATCTCCACATGGCATTTCCAACGCGTTCGATTCAAGCACCGGCAGCAGTGGTCATGGTCCGGCCACATGCCTTCACCCCCAACCCGGAAACTGCAGCCGACAACTCCTTCCAGCGCAGCCACCCCGAACTCGCCGCACACACGCTAGCCGAAGTGGCCCGCGATGAAGTCACCCAGGCCGCCGCCAGGCTTGAGGCCGAAGGCGTGCGCGTGCACCTGTTCGACGACTTCGGCGAGCACAACACGCCGGACTCGGTGTTCCCCAACAACTGGTTCTCCACCCATCCTGGGGGGCACATTGCGATCTACTCGATGTACTCGCGCAACCGCCGCCGCGAACGGCGCGCCGATGTGATCGAGATGCTCAAGCATGAGTATCGGGTGCAGGATGTGATCGACTATTCGGGGCTGGAGCAGGACGAACTGTTCCTCGAAGGCACCGGCGCCATGGTCTTCGACCACCTGTCGCGAGTGGCCTACACCGCACGCTCCAACCGCGCCGACCCGATTGCCCTGGAGCGCTTCAGCACGCACTTCAACTTCGAACCGATGGTGTTCGACACCGCTGATGAGCACGGCACGCCGATCTACCACACCAACGTGTTGATGTGCGTGGCAACTGAGTTTGCGCTGGTGGGTTTTGACACCTTCACCAACAAGGCACGGGCCGAGGAAGTGCGCATGCGCCTGGTTGAATCGGGGCGCGATGTGATCGACCTGAGCAACCAGCAGATCAGCCAGTTTGCCGGCAATGCGATTGAACTGTCCGGGCGTGACGGGCGTATTCTGGCGCTGTCACGCAAGGCGTTCGACAGCCTGAACGGTGAACAGCGCCAGCGCATCGAACGCTCGGCGCGGCTGGTGCCACTGGACGTGCCGACCATCGAGATGGCCGGTGGGTCGGTGCGCTGCATGATTGCCGGGATTCATCTGTCACCGCGGATGGCTGCGGCCTGACCGGCTAACGCGGGCCTCTGTGGGGGCGGCCTTGCGTCGCGATAGGGCCGCACAGCGGCCCCGGCAGGTTCTGCGGCGAAGCTGAAAACCTGGGGCTGCTGCGCAGCCCTATCGCGACGCAAGGCCGCTCCCACAGAGACCGCGTCAGATTGTAAAATCCTGCGTGGTTACACAGTCCGTCAAATCCCGCCACCCGCCAGCAATTGCGTCATCACCTCGGCCAGCGCCTTGACCATCACATCCGCCGTCGGCCGATGGACGATGACGATTTCATAGCTGTCGACTTCCGGCAGCCCTTGCCCTCCCCCCAGCACCCGATGCTCACCTGTCGCCGCCCGTGGCGGCAGCAAGCTGATACCCATGCCATCGGCAACTGCGGCCTGGATGCCGCTGAGGCTGGAGCTGGTAAAGCTGATGCGCCAGCGCCGGCCCATGCCTTCAATGGCGTTGATCATGTCTTCGCGGTACAGGCCACGCGGCGGGAAGGTGACCAGCGGGATCGGGTCCAGCTCAAAGGCCGGCGTGTGCGCACTGTCGATCCACTGCAAGCGTTCTGGCCAGCAGGCCACGCCTTCACGGGTGTTGCGCCGCTGCTTGAGCAGCACCAGGTCCAGTTCACCGTTGTCGTAAGCCTGGCTGAGGTCACGGCACAGGCCACTGGTCACTTCCAGCTTCACCTGCGGGTGCAGCCGGCTGAATGCCGACAGCGCATTGGTGGTACGCCCGCCAACAAAGTCTTCGGGCACACCAAGGCGCACGGTGGTGCCCACCATCGCCCCGGCCAGGGCTTCGAGCATCTGGTCGTTCAGCGCCAGCATGTGCCGGGCATACCCGAGCAGGGTCTGCCCGGCGTCGGTCGGCAGCACATCGCGGTTGCCGCGTACCAGCAAGCGGTGGCCGACCATGTCTTCAAGGCGGCGCACCTTCTGGCTGATGGTGGACTGGGTGGAATGCAGCCGCGCGGCAGCGGTGGTGAAGCTACCGCAGTCAGCCACCACGACAATGGCGCGAAGCAGGTCGAGGTCGAACAGAGCCCTATTCGATTTCACGCTGATAGTCATCTTTGTATTCAACTAATGAATGGCATGACTGACTTCTATCACGCCACTTCAGGCACCGCAACGCACAGCGCTAGTCGCCGAGGGCGACGCCTTCGCGGCGGGGGTCGGCACCACCGGACCAACCGTTGCCATTGCGCTGGATGATCTGCATGCCGCTGGTCATGGTCATGGGTGTTACCTCGTGGCCCCAGGCGGCCAACTGGCGGATCAACGCCGGGCTGGCCAGCCCCGCTTCCACTTCGGTGCCGACATTGCGGCTGCCGAAGTTTGGCAGACCGGCGGCCTGCTGTGGGTCGAGTTGCCAGTCCAGCAGGCCGACCAGCGCCTTGTTCACGTAATTGATGATCTGCGAACCGCCCGGTGAGCCGAGGCTGGCCACCAGCTCGCCGGAGGCACGCGAGAACACCAGGGTCGGCGCCATGGCCGACAGTGGCCGTTTGCCCGGCTGCACGCGGTTGGCCACCGGTTTGCCGTGCTCCTGCGCAATGAACGAAAAGTCGGTCAGGTGGTTGTTGAGCAGGAAGCCCTTGACCATCAGGTGCGAGCCGAACGCAGCTTCTACCGAGGTAGTCATGGCCAGGGCCTGGCCGCTGTCATCCACCGCACTGAGGTGCGAGGTGGAAATACGCAGTGGCGAGCGGTCGGGGGCCAGAGCCAGGTCTGCGCCTTGCGGCTGGCCTGGGCGGGCGCGCTTCATGCTGTACTCACCGATCAATGTGGCGCGGCTGGCGAGGTAGGCGGAGTCGGTCAAGGCCTTGACCGGTACCGGCACATAATCGCTGTCTGCAAGGTACTGGGCACGGTCGGCATAGGCCAGGCGCTCGGCCTCGGCAATCAGGTGCACGGCCAGCGGCGGCGCCTCCCGGCCGGCCGGGGAAGCGCTGGCCACCGGCCGCATCGCTACCAGGTCGAGCTGCGGCGAAGTGCGCTGCACAGCTTCGAGAATGCCCAAGGTCTGCAGCACCGTCACCCCACCCGACGACGGCGGTGGCATACCGCAGATCTGCCAGGCCTTGTAAGGCCCACACACCGGCTCGCGCTGCTTGGCCTGGTACTGCTGCAAGTCCTGCAGCGACAGGTAACCGGCATTGGTGTGGCTGCGCACCTTGGCCACGATGGCTTCGGCAATTTCGCCGCTGTAGAACACATCAGGGCCTTGCGCAGCGATCTGCTCGAAGGTTTGTGCAAGCTCCGGGTTGCGCAGGATCGTCCCCACCGCCAATGGCCTGCCCTGCTCATCGAGGAAGTAGCTGGCCATGGCCGGTGACCGGGCAATAAAGGGATCGCCTTCTATCAAGGTGTGCAGCCGCGCGGAAACCGGGAAGCCGTTGCGTGCCAGCGCGATGGCCGGGGCGAACAGGTCGCGCCAGGGCAGCTTGCCGTGCTGTTCGTGGGCCAGCTTCAATGCTCGCAGCACACCCGGCACACCGACTGAACGCCCGCCTATTTGCGCCGAGCGGAACGGCATGGGTGAGCCATCGGCTTGCAGGAACAGCTGTTCGGTCACCGCCGCCGGGGCTACCTCACGGCCGTCGAATGCCTGCACGCGCTTGCCATCCCAATACAGGATGAACGCCCCGCCACCAATGCCACTGGACTGCGGCTCGACCAGGGTTAGCACCATCTGCATGGCAATGGCGGCGTCGATGGCGCTGCCACCGGCACGCAGCATCGCCTGCCCCGCTTCGCTGGCCAGCGGGTTGGCGGCAGCGACCATGTGCCGGCTGGCGTGCACCGGCTGCAGGCCGCTGCGATAACCAGAGGCCAGTTCCGGGGCTGCGGGTAACACCTGGTCGGCACAGGCCCAGCCACTGGCAGCCAGCAGGGACAGGGCGCTTATCAGCGGCGTGGAGAATTTCATCGTTTTGCTTCCTGCCTTTTACCTATTCAGCGGGGCACTGTGGGTCATGCGCAAACTTAACTTCAAGCCTTGCCGCGATTTTTCTAGGATGCAGACAAGTCATCGAGGAGCCCGCCCCATGCGTTTATCACTCGCTGCAATGCTGCTCGCCCTGTGCACCAGCCTTGCCGCCCACGCCGAGACCAACACCATGGACCAGCGCCTGCACAATGCCGCCCGCCAGGATGACGTGCGCACCCTGCAACAATTGCTGGGGCAAGGTGCCCAGCTGGAAAGCCGTGACGAGCAAGGGCGCACTGCCCTGCTGGTGGCCACCCACGGCAACCAGGTGGCGGCGGCAAAAGCATTGATCGAGGCAGGTGCCGATGTGAATGCCAAGGACAACATCGACGACAGCCCCTACCTTTATGCCGGCGCCCGGGGCCTGAACGACATCCTGCGGCTGGCCCTGAGCCACGGCGCCGACCTCAAGAGCACCAACCGTTATGGGGGGACGGCGCTGATTCCCGCTGCCGAGCGCGGGCATGTCGAGACTGTGCAGATGCTGATCGATGCCGGGGTGGATGTGAACCACCTGAACCGGCTGCACTGGACTGCACTGATGGAGGCAGTGATTCTGGGGGATGGCGGGCCGCGGCATGTGGAGATCGTGCGCCGGCTGCTGGCGGCCGGGGCGGATAGGCAAATTGCCGACAAGGACGGGGTGACAGCGCTGGAGCATGCGCGGCAGCGGGGGTATCGGGAGATGGAGGTGTTACTGGCTCGCTAGCCGAGCCTGGCGGCGGAGTGCTGGGGCTGCTTTGCAGCCCAATCGCGACGCAAGGCCGCTCCCACAGGTAATCTGTTGTCTTGCCGGCGGCGTTGCACCTGTGGGAGCGGCCTTGCGTCGCGATTGGGGCGCAAAGCGCCCCCAAAAATTCAGGCCACCTCTTCGAACGGCAGGCCCACATAGTTTTCGGCAATGTTCACCAACCCAGCTGGCGAGGTCAGGAAATACTCGCGGTCGGCCTCCTGCATCTTCTGGTCCCAGGCATCCTTGTGGCTGCCAAAGTCATGCAGCAGTTGGGTCATGAACCAGCTGAAGCGCTCGCCCTTCCACACTCGGCGCAATGCCAGTGGCGAGTACTGCAGCAGCAGGTCGGTGCGCCCTTCGCGGTACACCTTGACCAGGATCCGGTACAGGTAGTTGACGTCCGATGCTGCCAGGTTCAACCCCTTGGCACCGGTAGGCGGGACGATGTGCGCGGCATCACCGACCAGGAACAGGTGGCCATACTTCATGGGCTCCACCACCAGGCTGCGCAGTGGCGCGATGCTTTTCTCCAACGCCGGGCCGGTGACCAGGTCAGCTGCTACGTCGGCGGGCAGGCGGTTTTTGAGTTCTCCCCAGAAACGTTCGTCAGACCATTCCTCGACGCGGTCCTGCAAAGGCACCTGCAGGTAGTAACGGCTGCGTGTCTGTGAACGCTGGCTGCACAGCGCGAAACCGCGCTCGTGGTGGGCGTAGATCAGCTCGTGGTTGACCGGCGGCGTATCCGACAACAGGCCCAGCCAGCCAAACGGGTAGACCCGCTCGTACTGTTTCAGCACGCCTTCGGGAATGCTCTGCCGTGAAACACCGTGGAAACCATCACAACCGGCAATGTAGTCACAGTCCAGGCGCTGCACCTGGCCGTCTTTCTCAAAGCTCAGGTAGGGCTTCTCACCCTTGAGTTCATGCGGCTGCACGTTGCTGGCCGAATAGATGATTGGCGCGCCACTGGCTTCACGCGCCTGCATCAGATCACGGGTGACTTCGGTCTGGCCGTACACCATCACCGTCTTGCCGCCGGTCAGGGCCTTGAGGTCCAGGCGTTGGCGGCGCCCGCCAACCAGCAGCTCGACACCTTCGTGCACCAGGCCTTCACGGTCCATGCGCTCGGCCACGCCGGCTTCGCGCAGCAGGTCGACCGTGCCTTGCTCCAGCACCCCGGCGCGGATACGGCCAAGTACATACTCGGCCGTCTGGCGCTCGACGATGACGTTATCGATACCGGCCTTGTGCAGCAGTTGGCCCAGCAGCAGGCCAGACGGACCCGCACCAATAATTGCAACCTGAGTTTTCATTGTTGTTGTCTCTGTTCGGACGATACCGGCCCTGTACTGGCAGCGGGGCGGCATCTGCTGTTAGGGTTTGCCCTTGCATTTTTACTGGCAAAAACCGCCACTGAACTGTGCTATTCTATGTAAAAACTGCACTTTTACAAAAATCGTTCGATTAACGGACAGGCCCACCCAGATGAAGTCCACCCTCCCCGGCGTCCCGTTGTTCAAGCTGTATGGCGAAAACCAGGCCTGGCCCGGCACCGACCTGCTGCACTGCGAGTCGATCCCGGCGCGTAGCCGCCTGCACCACTGGGAGATCAAGCCACACCAGCATGCCGAGTTGTTCCAGTTGCTCTACGTGCAGCGCGGCCAGGCCCAGGTGGAAATCGAGGGGGTGCGCAGTGCAGTCAGCGAGGCGGCGATTCAGGTGGTGCCGCCGATGACCGTGCATGGCTTTCGCTTCAGCGCCGACATCCAGGGCTATGTGCTCACCTTCGGCACCGCGCTGGTGGCGAACCTGGAACAGCGCCTGGGCGCACCGCTGACGGTGCTGACCAAACCGGCGTGTTACCCGTTGGGCCATGACCGCGTGCACCTGCGCAGCCTGATCGATACCCTGCAGCAGGAATACCAGGGCAATGCCCCGGCGCGCGCGCCAATGCTCGAGGCGCTGGTGACTGCGCTGATGGTGTGGATCAAACGCCGCCAGCAGCTAGGGCAGCCGCCGCGCAACCGTGATGAACGTGACCGCCAGTTGCTGGGGCAGTACTTGCGCCTGGTCGAAGCGCATTACCGCGAACACTTGTCGGTGGAGGATTTTGCTGCACGGTTGAATATTCCGAGCCTGCAACTGAACCAGCTGTGCCGGGCGCTGAGTGGGCAGACGGCGCTGCAGGTGGTGCACCAGCGCTTGTTGCTGGAGGCGCGGCGCAACCTGATTTATACGCGGATGAGCATTGGGCAGTTGTCGGATAGCCTGGGGTTTACCGACCCGACTTATTTTGCGCGGTGGTTCAAGCGCTTGAGTGGGCAGACACCTAATGGCTATCGGCGGGCGGTTCAGCCGGACTGATTTTTAGTCACCTGTGCCGGGCCTCTTCGCGGGCATGCCCGCTCCCACAGGGACCGCGCCGCTCTCAAGGCTGATGCAATACCTGTGGGAGCGGGTTCACCCGCGAAGAGGCCGGCACAGACAACACACATCTTCAGCCCCTGCTTGACGTATACGTAAACCTACCCTCAGGATACCCGCATACCCCACGCCGAGCCCCAGCATGAGCACCCAGACCTACAGCATCTCCGACCTGTCCCGCGAGCTGGACATTACCACCCGCGCCATCCGCTTTTATGAGGAACAGGGCCTGCTGAGCCCCGAGCGCCGCGGCCTGGAGCGTATCTATTCGGCGCGCGACAAGGTCAGCCTGAAGCTCATCCTGCGTGGCAAGCGCATCGGCTTTTCCCTGGCCGAGTGCCGCGAGCTGATCGAGCTGTACGACCCCACCAGCGGCAACCTCAAGCAGCTCCACAGCATGCTGGCGAAAATCGCCGAACGGCGTGCGCAGCTGGAGCAGCAGATGCTCGACATTCACCAGATGCAACTGGAACTGGACACCGCCCAGGAACGCTGTGAACAAGCCCTGGCCGCCACCCTGAACAATAAAGACAACCGCTGAACGCCACAGGAAACCCGCCATGTCCTTGCCCAAACACGTCCGCCTGGTCGAAGTAGGCCCCCGCGACGGCCTGCAGAACGAAGCCCAGCCCATCAGCGTCGCCGACAAGGTGCGCCTGGTTAACGACCTCACCGAGGCGGGCCTGGCCTACATAGAAGTGGGCAGTTTCGTCTCGCCCAAGTGGGTGCCGCAAATGGCCGGCTCCGCCGAGGTGTTCGCCGGCATCCAGCAGCGCCCCGGTGTTACCTATGCAGCGCTGGCACCCAACCTGCGCGGTTTCGAAGACGCCCTGGCTGCCGGGGTGAAAGAAGTCGCCGTGTTCGCAGCCGCCTCCGAAGCGTTCTCGCAGCGCAACATCAACTGCTCGATCAGCGACAGCCTCAAGCGCTTTGAACCGATCATGGAAGCCGCCCGCAACCATGGCGTGCGCGTGCGCGGCTACGTGTCGTGCGTGCTCGGCTGCCCCTATGAAGGCAAGGTCAGCGCCGAGCAAGTGGCGCCAGTGGCCCGCGCCCTGCACGACATGGGCTGCTACGAGGTTTCGCTGGGCGACACCATTGGCACCGGCACTGCCGGCGATACCCGGCGCCTGTTCGAGGTGGTGTCGGCACAGGTACCGCGCGAGCAGTTGGCCGGGCATTTCCACGACACCTATGGCCAGGCACTGGCCAACGTCTATGCCAGCCTGCTCGAAGGCATCAGCGTGTTCGACAGTTCGGTGGCCGGGCTGGGGGGCTGCCCTTACGCCAAGGGGGCTACCGGCAATATCGCCACGGAAGACGTGGTGTACCTGCTGCAGGGGCTGGGCATTGAAACCGGCATCGATCTGGGCCAGCTGATTGCCGCCGGCCAGCGTATCAGCAGCGTGCTGGGCCGCGACAACGGGTCGCGGGTTGCGCGGGCGCGCAGCGCGCAATAAGTCATATGGGTGTCACAAACGTGTGGGTGGAGTGTTACCGCCCCCACGTTTCACAGCAAAAAATCGGGTAACAGGGAAACAAATCGGCAGAATTTCAGGCAATTCGATTTAGGCGAAAATCGCTAAGTGCTTGATTTTAAAAGGTTTGCAAAAGTTGGCACGCACCCTGCTATATCTTTGGTACAACAACAAAAAAAATGTGACACCCAATAAAAACAACAGGTAACGGCTCTGACATAACAAGAACAACACGGCAGAGGCGTAGCAAGCAGATTTTTTTGGAGTCGACACGCTTTTCAGGGGTACGCCCCGCGGTCTGGCACAGAACAATAAAACTACCTCAAGGTAGCAGCAGCCAGGTTCGGATCAGCAATGATGAAGGCAGGTCAGCGCTCAAAAAAATACGTTTGCTCTTGACCCCGCATGGGGGTCGCCCGCAACACCAAGGCAGGCCTACAAAAACAACAAAAGGCCAGTCTTCAATAATAAAAAAAGAGCAGGCAACAACGCTTTGAGGGGAGCTTAGGCTCCCCTCAGTGCTTCCTGCCCTCTTCCTCCTCCTGTTTCCCCTCATCCTGCCCTTCGACCTTGTCCACCAGCAACGGCATCGTGCCCAGCACCAGCAGGGCCAGCACCGTGCTGATCAACGCCGTGGCTTCGCGGCCCATGCCAGCTGCCGTGCCGATGGCGGCGGTCATCCACAAACCGGCGGCGGTAGTCAGGCCTTTCACATGGCTGGTGTCCTGGCCGTTACCCTTGAGGATGGTGCCGGCACCGAGAAAGCCGATACCAGCGACGATACCCTGGATCACCCGGCTCAGCGCCTGTTCATCAGCGCCGGCCATGCTGGGTGCGAGTACGAACAGCGCGGCCCCAAGCGCAACCAGCATGTGGGTGCGCACCCCGGCGGATTTACCTTTATGTTCGCGTTCGAAGCCCAGGACCGCGCCGAGGATGGCAGCCATCAGCAATCGCACAAGGACTTGTATCACCTCGCGCTTGTCGGCGATGTCGGCGAATTCGGCCTGGATCGTTTGCCAGATGAGGTCCATCGCGGTCGTTCCCATGCTGGGTATTGTGTTGCCTGGGCCGGGCGCGGAGGGGGGGGCCCCCCCAACGAGGCGGGGCCGCCCAA
>NZ_JBDJLK010000064.1:0-32504 GCF_039673335.1 Pseudomonas sp. TWI929 | reverse complement strand
GTTCAAGGCCTGTGCGGTCCTGTGGGAGCGGCTTTAGCCGCGAAAGGGTCGGTACGGGCTGATGAGTCAGTTGGCCGCGGTGCTGTTAGCCAGCTTCGGCTGGCGATACAGGTCCAGCAGCACCTGGTCCAGCACCTGCGAGGCGCCCCATGGTTTCGGGTCATTGAGGATCGCTGCCACTGCCCAGGTGTGGCCGTTGCTGTCACGGCTGAAGCCGGCAATCGCCCGCACGGTGTTCAGCGTGCCGGTCTTGATGTGCCCTTCGCCGGTCATGGCAGTGCGCTTCAGGCGCTTGCGCATGGTGCCGTCCATGCCCACCAGTGGCATCGAACTCATGAACTCGGCAGCGTAGGGGCTCTTCCAGGCGGCCTGCAGCATTTCGGCCATTTCCCGGGTACTGACTCGTTCGGCGCGCGACAGGCCGGAGCCGTTCTCCATCACCAGGTGCGGCGCGGTAATGCCCTTTTTCGCCAGCCACTGGCGCACCACACGCTGGGCGGCGCGAGCGTCGTCACCATCGGCATCGGTGCGGAACTGCGCGCCAAGGCTCAGGAACAACTGCTGGGCCATGGTGTTGTTGCTGTACTTGTTGATGTCGCGGATCACTTCCACCAGGTCTGGCGAGAAGGCGCGAGCCAGCAGGCGTGCGCCCTTGGGCACGTTTTCGATGCGGTCGCCGCCCTGGATGCTGCCACCCAGCTCGTTCCAGATCGCGCGCACGGCACCGGCGGCGTAGGTGGGGTGGTCGAGCAGCGACAGGTAGGTTTGCGAGTTGCAGCCGTCACCCAGCTGGCCGCTGACCGTTACGCTGATGCCATCGGCTTGGGGCACCGGGTTGTAGCGCACATCACCGGTGCACTGTTTCGATGCCACCGCCTTGACCTGGTTGTCGATGCGGATGCTGGCAATCGGCGGCTCGACCGCGATGGTGACTTTGCCGCCATCGTTGCGGGCCACGAAGCGCAGGGCTTTGAGGTTGACCAGCAGCGAGTCGGGCTTGACCAGGAACGGCTTGTTCTCGTCGCCGCCATCGTCGTTGAACTGCGGCAGGTTGGGCTGCACGAAATGGCTGCGGTCCAGCACCAGGTCACCGGTGATGGTGCGCACGCCATTGGCGCGTAGGTCACGCATCAGCAGCCACAGCTTTTCCATGTTCAGTTTCGGGTCACCGCCACCTTTGAGGTACAGGTTGCCGTTGAGCACGCCATTGCTCAGGGGGCCGTCGGTGTAGAACTCAGTCTTCCACTGGTAGGTCGGGCCAAGCAGTTCGAGGGCGGCGTAGGTGGTGACCAGTTTCATGGTCGAGGCCGGGTTCACCGACACATCGGCATTGAACACGGTCGGCGTACCGGGGCCGTCCAGTGGCAGCATCACCAGCGACAGCGCCGTGTCCTGCAGCTTGTTGGCCTTGAGGGCTTGCTGCACCTTGGCGGGCAGGGTGGTATTGACGGCAGCAGCCTGGCTGGGCAAAGCGAGTGGCAACAGCAGGCCGGCAAGAACGAGGGGACGAAGCGTTTTGATCATAGCGATTAAATACCCTGCAGCGAGGGAAAAGGGCATTGGGGCTGTAAGAGATGATGGCCCCACGACGTAAAGAGTACGCATTATGCCCCAAGCGCAGCGACGATGCGCCTCGTTCGACGGAAAAGCATCCGCCAATGAAAAAGGCCACCCCGAGGGGTGGCCTTTTCAGCGATCAAACTTTTCAGCGATCGGCTTTCAATCAAACTGGGCCGGTATTACTCAGCCTTGTTGATTGGCTTTTCCGGGTACCAGGCGTCCAGCAGCGGGCTGACTTCGATCTTGGTCAGTTCGCTGCGGCCTTTGAGCCAGGCTTCAACGGCTGCGCGCTGCTCTTCGCTGACCGAGCCGCGTTTGACCGAGCACACCAGGCCGAAATCGTCACCGCCTACATAGTCCAGGCCGTTGGCATCCATGGCTTCAGCCAGGAACGCGTCGAGGAAAGCATCGATTGCCTGGTCATCCAGATCTTCCTTGAATTCCAGGTTCAGCTCGAAGCCCAATTCCTGAAACTCGTCGACACACAGCTTCTTGCGCAGACGACGGGAGCGGTTTGTGGCCATGAAACAATCCTCTTAGGTAATAACGCCGCGCAGTCTACCAGTTAACACGCCTGGTTGCCTGCCTGAGTGCAAGTAGCTGTGGCCAGTTCCTTGGCCAGGGCGCGTTCTACACGGCACATGTGCCGTGCCAGTGCCTGGCGCCGCAGGCGTAACAGGGCTGTCGGCAAATCGCTGGCTTCCAGGGCTTCGCAGGCTTCCATCAGGGCGGGTGCTTCCAGCATCCGCGCGGCACTGAGTACCTTGTGTGCCTGTTCGGCAATGGCAGTTGCCTGGTGCTCTGGTTGTAGCGCCATCAACGTGGCCAGGTCTGCCTGCAGGCTCTGCTGCAAGGTCTGCAGGAAGCGCTGGCGATCATCGGGGTCATGGCCGACGACCGCAGCCAGGCCGTCCAGGTGGTACAGCTTGCGCCGGGGCTTTTGCTTTCGGCGTGGGCGGATACCGGCCAGGCGCTGGCTGAGGGTACCCAGGCTGATTGGCTTGAGCAGGCAGTCGTCCATGCCAGCGCTCAGGCACTTGCGGCGTACTTCGGGCTGCGCGTTGGCGGTGTAGCCGAGGATGGTACAGCGCGGTCGCTTGCCATGGCGCTCTTCGGTACGCACGGCGGTTGCCAGTTGGTAGCCATTCATGTGCGGCATGTTGCAGTCGAGCACCAGCACATCGAAGTTGCCTGCCCGCCAGGTGGCCAGGCCTTCGCGGCCGTCACGGGCGCAAGTGTGTTCCAGGCCCAGGTAGCCAAGCTGTTGCGCCATCAGTTGCAGGTTGGCCGGATGGTCGTCGACCACCAGCACGTTCAGCCGTGGGTCGGGTACTTCGAGGTTCTCGATCTGCGGTGCCGTCTGCGTTGCTGCTTCAAGCCGCTGCAGCGGCATCTTCAGGCGCACCTGGGTGCCGACATCTTCCAGGCTTTTGATGGTCAGGCTGCCGCCCATCATTTCACACAGGTTACGGCAGATAGCCAGGCCCAGCCCGGTACCTGCGCGGGCGCCCTGGCTATGCGGGTTGGCCTGGATGAACGGGTTGAACAGGCGCTGCAGGTCATCGGCGTGGATACCGATGCCACTGTCGCGCACTTCCAGTTCCAGCAGCGCAGGCGTGCTGATGCCGTCGTCCAGCAGGCCGACGCAGATACGCACCTGGCCATGCTCGGTGAACTTGATGGCGTTGCTGACCAGGTTGGAAAGTACCTGCTTGAAACGCAGGGGGTCGAGCCATGCATGGCAGCGCGCTGCCGGCGCGATCGTCACCTCCAGTGCGAGGCCCTTCTGCCGTGCCTGCCCCTCGAAAATACGGCCCACGGACTCGACCAGGGCTGCCAGGTCGACGGCCTCCGGCGCGAGGGACAAATGCCCGGACTCGATGCGCACGATGTCGAGGATATCGCCGATCAAGCCCAGCAGGTCCTTGGCCGAATGATGGGCCAGTTCCAGTGCGCTGCGGTCCACTCGGCCCTGGTCGGCGCGCTTGACCGCAAGCTCAAGCATGCCGATCACCGCATTCATCGGGGTACGGATTTCATGGCTGATAGTGGCCAGGAACGTGCTTTTGGCGCGGTTGGCATCGTCGGCCTGCTGTTTGGCCTGGCGTAGCTCCATCACCAGTTGGCGGCGGTCACTGATATCGATCCAGCCGCCAATGATGCCCTGCACCTCGCCCAGCGAGTCGCGGTAGGGGAGTATCCAGTGATAGATGGTCAATTCCCGGCCTTTTATGCGAAGAGGCCGGTCCATGATGAGCGGCGAACCCGCTGCCATTACCTTCAGGTAATCGGCCTGAATCTGACGGGTCTGCGCGCAGTCCGCGAACAGGCTGGCGTCCAGGTGTTTGCCGATGATTTCTTCGGAGCGAGCCTGGACGGCCTCCAGGTAGCTGTAGTTGCAGCTCTTCAGGCAGCCCTCGCGGTCACGCACGTACATAGGGTGGGGTGTGCCATTGAGCAGGGCGCGCATGAACGCCAGCTGGTCATTCAGCGCACGTTCGGCATGCTGGCGCTGGCGAATCCGCAGGCGCAGGCGGGCGTTCCAGAGCAAGGCCAGCAGCAAAAGCACGGCCGTGCCCAGCACCACCTGCAGTGCAAGGCGCCGGTGGCCCTGGCTGTTGTTATCTTCTTGCAGGCCAAAGCCGCGCCAGCGGTTGTTGATCACCCCCAGCTCTTCCGGCGAGATGCTCATCAGCGCTTTGTCGAGGATCGACACCAGCACCGGTGACGGGGCACTGGTGGCCATGGCGAAGTTGGCAGGTTCGCTGCCGACCGTGGTGCGGATGATCAGCTCGGGGTTGCCGGCCAAGGCGTGGTTGGCGTCGATCAAGGTGGTGATCACCGCATCGACGGCACCGCTGTTGAGCAATGCCATGGAATAGAACGCGCTTTCTGTCTCGACCCAGCCGATCTGCGGGTAGTGCCGAGAGAGCATGGCGTCCATGGCGCTGTAGCGGGTGATGGCGATGCGATGCCCCTGCAACTGCTCCAGCGAGCGTAGTGCTTTGTTGCCCTTGCGGCTGACCAGTACATAGGCGCTTTCCAGGTAGGGGCGGCTGATTTGCAGGTTGTCCTCGGCCACCCCACCGGTGGCCAGCGCGGCGATGACATCGGCCCGGTCATCCTTGAGGCGGGCAACCATGTCGGCGATGCCGGTGGCGCGCTGCACTTCGAAGCGCAAACCGGTGCGCAGGCGAATGAGCTCCAGCAGGTCGGCAGTGATACCACGGAAATGCCCCGAGCCATCGAAATAGGACAGCGGTGCAGCCGTGTCATCAACCGCCACGCGCATCACCGGGTGTTGCTGTAGCCATTGCTCCTCGGCCTCGCTCAATTGCAGTTTGCGATCGGTCAGCAACAGATCGCTACCCGCGCTCCAGCGTTTGAAGATACTCGAGCGCATGGCCTGGGTCTGGCTGTCCAGGATGCTGTTCACCAGCTCCATCAGCAGCGTGTCCTGCTGGCGCAGGGCAAAACCGAAGCCGATGGCCTCGTGCTTGCCGAAATTGGCCATGCGCAGGCGTGGCAGGTGGCCGCGGTTGAGCTGGTAGTGCGTGGAGATGGTGTCGCCGATGAACACGTCGGCCTGGCCGAACGCCACGGCATTCAGGGCCTGGCTGGAGGAGCCGAAAGCCAGTAGTTCGGCCTTGGGGTAGGCGCCGTGCACTTCCTGCTTGGGCAGGTAGTGGTAGAGCATGCCCAGGCGCATGCCGGTCAGGTCCATGTCCAGCGTCCGGCTTTCGTCTTCACGTGTAACCAGCACCGGCTGGTCAATGGCATAGGGGTGCGACAGCGCCAGGCCATCGCTGGCCGCTTCGTAACCGTTGGCGCTGCCAAGCAGGTCGATATCGCCATGCCTGAGCGCCTCCACCGCCGCCTGCCGGCTGGAGAAGCGCAGCACCCGCACCGGCAACTGCAAGGCCTTGCCGATCAGGCTCGCGTACTCGGCAGTAAGCCCTTGGTAGTCACGGCCGCCACTGGTGATGTCGAACGGCGGGTAGTCCGGTGCCGACGTTCCCAGCACCAGCTCCTGGCGGCTTTCCAGCCATTGCTGTTGTTCGGCCGTGAGCACAGGTTGGGCCGGCCTGGCCGATGAGCGTGCCAGCAACGCATAGGATGAGGCTTCGTGATAGGTAGCCTGTGTTACGCCGCTGAACAGCAACAGGGCGAGCAGCAGGCGTGCAATTGGGCGGGCCATGACCACCCTCAGACCAGTGCGTTGCGTTTGGCCATCTCGATCAGGTCGACCAGCGTATTGACCTGGAGTTTGTGCATGAGGCGCTTCTTACAGAGTTTTCACATGTTTACAATATGCTCTTGATCTGGGTCAGGAGGGCGCCATGCCTACCGCTTTCAGCTATGCACGTTTCTCTAGCTCCACTCAGAAGAAGGGCAGCAGCCTTGAGCGCCAAGAGAAGATGGTTGCTGACTGGCTGCTTCAGCATCCTGAGTACCATCGCAGCGAGCTTAGTTTTCGGGACTTAGCCAAAAGCGGGTGGAAGGGTGAGCACATCAAAGACGGTGGCGGGTTTGCCAAATTGCTGGCGGCTGTTGAGGCTGGGGCGATTCAGTCAGGCGACGTTGTACTGGTTGAGGCCATCGACCGTGCAGGGCGATTGCACACTGGCGATATGCTGGGCAAGGTCATACTCCCCATCGTGAAGGCGGGGGTTTCCATCATTACGCTGGACGATGGTGCTACGTATGACTGGGCGTCGATCAACACACCACAGAGTCACCTGCTGCTTGCAAAAATTCAGGCAGCACAACAATACAGTGACAACCTGAGTCGTCGGCTAAAGGGGTCGTATGATTCGCGTCGTAGGTTGGCTAAGGAAAAAGGCAAAACCCCTAAGCGTCATACGCCGGTATGGCTCACTTCTGAGGGGGTTGTGATTCCAGAGATTGCTGAGCAGATTAAAATGGCTTTCGAGCTTTATACGTCAGGGCTTGGCAAGGCTGTGATAGCCAAGCGAATGCGTGAATCTGGCGTCGCTGTACTGGCCAAGACGTCTGGTCCGGGTGTAGAGGGTTGGCTTCGCAATGAAGCCGTGGTAGGGCGCTGGAATGGCTCTGATGTGTATGAGCCAATCGTTGACCTGTCGCGGTATCAGCTTGCACAGATCGAGGGCGAGAGACGAAAGACCGCGCCAACTGCCAAGACTGCCACGCACTTCTATGTCGGGCTTGTGAAGTGTGGAAGTTGTGGAGGCAACTTCATTATGCGCACCATCAAGGGTGTGCAAGTGAGCATGAGGTGCAGGAAGCGGCAAGAGTTGAAAGGCTGCGACAACAAGAAGGTGATACCTAAGGTTGTCATTGATGCTGTCTACCGATATACCTCAACACCTGCTGCCCGTAAGGTGGTTGCACACGAACACAGAGGCGTGAACGAAAAAGCGATCATCGCAGCTGAGGCGAAGGTGTTGGAGCTATCGAAAGGGATTGAGGCCATGGTGAGGGCCTTTAGTGAAGCGATGGAGATTCCTGAGGTGGCAGGACGGATTCAGGCAATGCACGCAGAGCGGGAGGCCGCTGAGCGTGAACTGACCTTGCTCAAAGTGACTGTAGAGCGCCCGCCAACGAACTGGAGAGTGCAGGGGAGGGTGGATGACCTTGGAAGGACTGACCCACAGCGCCTTGCTGCCATGCTTCGCAGTGTCGGGTACACCATCACCATTCACCCTGATGGTAGGCTGTGCACATCTGAGTCAGAGACTGTGTATCGCTACGCTGGTGTTGATCGGCGTGAGGATATGTACAGGCTTGCGGTGGTTGGGGGTAAGGAGTTGCTTGTATCCAAAATCCCTGAAGAAGAGTTTGATGAGTGGTGGGAGCCGGGTGATGGGGATGAGGTGATTGAGTCAACGTACACTGATGGCTCTGAGTGAGTTGCAGCCGCACACTGTCAGATGAATCATGGTCACCAAAGTGGCTGGAGGCCACGTATTCCGTGGGTTAGCGTGCTGCTGATTCTGTTAGAATCACATCAGATAATGGGTGGTTCTTTTTCCAGCGGGCATGAAAAAGCCCAGCGGGTTAGGCTGGGCTAGGGTAATCGGTGTCGTCTACATCAACTTGTCGTAACCCCAGTTCTTCAAGTAGTTCAGGGCTGCTGTGTTGTCTACGCACTCATACTTTGTTTTGAGGTCGTGTACCAGCCTCCCTTGCTTAGCCATCTCACTAGAGAAACTGAAAGGAAATCGCTTCTCGTATTCCTTCACATAGTCTTCACATTGACTCTCTGTTGCGTGTTCCTTATTCAGCACGCGGCTGATTTCACACTGGGAGGCGCTATCGTTGATTGCGTAACATAAAGTCATAATTGCAAAAAAGGACATATGCAGTACCTTACGTTATTCCTCTACCGAAGGCTCAATCAAACCCATCTTCACCTTGTGGTTACGAAGCTCGCCTTGTGCGGCTGCTAGCTGGCCTTCCAAATTCTTCACTGCATTTTCTAGGAATTTCAGCAAGCGTTGATTACGGTCGTCGCGCTCTTGGGCTTCGAATTCAGCAAGGAGGCTAGCACCCGTGCGGCTGGTGGCCTTGGTATCCGATTCGCCAGCTTCTCCCAACCATGCTTTCAGAATTTGGTAGGCCGGCTTGTGGTCGCGCTTCTTGCAGAACACGGTGATACCGTCGCCGGAAGCCTTGTACTCAGCAATGATAGCCGCCTTCTGCTCGTCGGTGTACCTAGCCATTTGTGTAACTCCTGTGCTGAATTTGTGTTGTGAACCTTAAGGTGAATCGTAACACTCAATGTGTGATTTCTGGGAGGGGTGATTCTGTAGGAATCCCAAATTTCTACCGAGAACAGGTTGCACATTCGATGTGCTTTCACTTTCTGGTGGCAGAAATAACGTATGGCAGTAGGCGCTGGCGCGTGTAGCCAGAAAACCAGCTGATGGGCTTAGCCCAGTTGGAAGGCCGACTTCTGAAAAGCTGAATGATTCTCAAATAAGTTGTGGCCACATCTGCATAGTGACTGGCCACCTCATGGTCACGCTACAGGCAAGATGTTCTTCTTAGCACGTTGTACAGTGGATGGGTTCACACCCAGTTCAGCGGCTACAGCACGGACGCTCTTACCCTCATTCAGCAGGGCTAGGATGGCGCTGTCATCCACTGTCTTAACTCTTCCTTTATAGACGCCACGCTCCTTGGCCTTGGCGATTCCCTCACGCTGGCGCTCCTTCATCACTTCCCGTTCAAACTGGGCAAAGCTCCCCATCATGTTCAACATGAGTTTCTGCATGGGCGAATCGTCGCCAGTGAACACCATGGATTCCTTATGGAAATTCACATGCACACCTTTGGCATTCAGGTCGGCAACGATCTTGAGCAGGTCGGCCATAGAACGTGCAAGGCGGTCGATACTGTGAACGTGTACCACGTCACCTTCTCGCACGTAATCAATCATGGCGACCAGCTGAGGACGCGCTGTGGTGGCGCCAGAGAGCTTGTCAGTGAACGTCTTATCAAATGTCATCCCGTCAAGCTGTCGCTCAGTGTTCTGAATCTCAGTGCTAACCCGGATGTACCCAACGTGTGCCATTTCTGCCTGCCTGTATGCTTTTGCTTCTAGATGTGGAAATTGTAGGTGTGTGCATTATCGAAGTCAATCCTAATGCATACGCATTCCAGAACCTTTCTGTATGCACCGGCTGTATGGCCTAGACCAGGGTTGTAAGCACACATCAAGCCGATGTGAAAGAAGCCAAGCAACGTTGACCCAGCGGAGTGAGCGCCACGTTATCGAGAACGAAGGTGTTGAGGGTCGATATGACGGTGCCTGTGATGAAGCGTTTTTCGTACAGGGACTGGTAAAGACCGTTCGCACCAATTTTCTCCTTGCACTGGGTAAGTGTCCCAGCGGCAATCGAGGCTAAGACTGTGTGGAGGTCGGTTTCGTTGAAGTCGGTCATTGCGCTTGCTCCTAATGGGGTGGAGGCACATTGACATATCGAAAGGGGGCTGAGCAACAGAAAAAGTTGACAGGATGTATCGTTTCGTGCTTGTGGTTGCTTGTAATGCCACCCTCACTCTGGAAATTTAACTTTATTTGACAAAAAGTTGTTGTTACGGGGAACGAATTTTGCCAAGCATTCCGCCCAATCCATTAAGGGCCATTCAATGAACACGGCCTTTCTGAGGCTATTGGACGGGCAGGGGACCGCCGCTAATACGGCATTGGCACCTGCCTTGGTGCATGTTTCCCATACTTTTCAATGTGGTTTCGGATGGGTTTCTGAGGGTTGTTCAACACTGAAAACAGCACTTATACCACTAATGGGATGTGTAAAGATTCTTGACAGTGAAGCAACTTTTGTAAGATACTTCGTATCAGCGAAGTGTCTACACTCCTACTGGAATTGTGCCAGCGGAGCGAGAGAATGTAGATGCACCGCTATCTGTCAGGATGACACTTCCAACAACCACTGCAACACAATACGAAAAAGCTTTTGCTCTTGAATTGTGTCGGACGTAATGCTCCGCATTGATCCTTGTGCAAAATTGAGTTTGGATGTTGGGGATCAACATCAGCTTGATCATGCTTGCTACGTTCCTTGTGCAGAATATGAGGAAGCCCTCAGGATGCTTCCTGAGCGTGTATCCCTTGCCGTTAGTGCGTTGGTATAGGCTCTGCCTGAAAGCCTCTGTAATCGCTTCCTGTTGGATTACAGGAAGGGATATTTTGATTGTGGTGAGAGGGTGGTGTATTGAGACAATTGCCACCTCCCTGCTGATTAGTCTTGTTACTGACATTGTTTCTCCTGTTGTACTTTCCGCACACTTACCCCAACCATTAACAAACTCATCCAAGAGTGAAGGCCATATGGCTACGCCATGATCGAGGCTGTCAGCGTCAAAGCTACGCTTTGGGGTTTAAATATGATGTGCAGCAATGGTCATTTTCTCTGAGTGTGAAACGCTGTAGCCCTTACGCCATGCGGCTTACAGGCTGGGTGGGTACTCTCAAAGTGTGTCAGATTCACATCAGATAATGGCTTGTTTTCAGTTTGTCAGCGTGTGTCAGAAGGGCCTGAATTCTTCGCCGGTGAACACCACTTCACTTGCCAATCTTTCAAGCAACTGCTTACGAGAAGCGATGATGTAGGCTTGTGCATCAGCCTTTTCGATATCCTCATAGCATGTGGCATTCATTGGGATAGCGCGTGGCTTGGCTTCGGCCATCAGCTGTGCAAACTCTTCTTGAATGTCGTCACGATCTACACCTTGCAGCAAATCAAACATCGTCTTCAAAGATGGCTCAGAAAACTTGGCCAGCATGAATACACCGTCTTCAAAGTGAGTGATGCACTTCGATAGCTTGGCAGCTACGTCTTCAAGGGAAACGTAGTGGGTGGCCATACGCTCAATCTCTTCAATCAAGATGCACGCTGCAACGCTCTTACTGAATACCGGAGTAAAGGTGTTCTGGCTTCCTGTAAGCTCCTGTACGAGCTTTTTAAGGGCAACTGAGGTGATACGTCCGCTTTCCACTTCTGCACGCATAGCGGCTTGTTTGGCGTCCTCAGGATCGAGCAGGGACAGTGCCTTACGCTGGTTTGTGAAGTAGAGGCTGTCTTTCAGATTAAGTGCCTTGACCACACGCTTCAAGCGATCAACACCAACGTAATTTGCAATTTGCATGATACGGGTGTCGAAGTCTGTAGCCTTGGTGGCAGCTGGGGAGGCTTGGAGTTGTGCTAGTGGGATGGCTACACCAGTTTCAATGGCGTGGAATGCACCGGCTTGGCGGTTGAGGTGGGCAAGGCCGGTAAAGATGTTGCTGTGGTGCAGAGCGCCGCCAGCTGCTACGGGAGTGCTGTGGCAGGTTGCATAGAAACCTCTTACACCTGATCCAAGGTTGGCTTTCAGAGTGCGCTTGTGCACGGCCAGCGTAGCGGCCAGTTCTTCGTCGCTGTCTTTGCAAAGGTCGAGGATGCCAAGGCATCCAGCACGTTGCACATCTTCACAGAGCCAGATAAGGACTGGGGAGGCTGGGAATGGTTTTACAGCTTTCTTGGTGGAGGCTGTACGACGTTGTGCGGCTGTCTTGTGGTTACCGCAGAATTCGGCCTTGTTGCCGTTCTTGTCAATCTTTCCAACTGTGGAGGCCAGTGCTTTAGATTGGCAGCGTTTCGCGCCCTCTGGCTTGAAACAGCATTGAACGCGGATTGTCTTAGTTTGTGTTGTTTGTGTTGCGTGTGTCATGAATAGCTCCTGTCAGGTCAGCTTGAGTGGTTGTGATTTCGTAATGAGAAAGGCGGCACTGCTTACAGCAGAATGCACGCATACGTTTGGTGTACATTGGTTTCTGGCAGTGCTTGCAAATGTTTGGTTGCAACATGATTGCTCCTTGTTGAGTAGGATGGTAAGTTGCGTTTAGGAAGTGTAGCGAGAGGGAAGGGAGGAACACGGATTTACAATCGTCCCTACATGATTATGATCTCATGCGTTCGGCTTCCGGTCCAACGAGTAATATTGATTAGTTTGGACAATGACAACATCCAAACCATCAATTAATTATGTGTAACCATTGTTAAATGTATCGAGATTTCTGTTCGCACTCTTTAGAGCAATGGTGTGGAAGGCTTCGTCGTGGTGGCAAAGGTGCTCTACACCACCAACATACGACTTTATGAAGTGGCTTGCGTGGTTCTGCTAGTTTCATTTGGTTCCTTGCTTTTTCTGGTGTGGATATTCCCTAGGCGGTAGCACAGGGGGTTGTGATGTTGCTGGGGGAAGTGGAGGGGCAGGGCTTCTATCGCGGAATGAGGTAGGGCGGCTTAGGGTGGGAAGGTTGTTGTATTGGAAAGTGTTTGCTGTCCAAGTGAACAAATCGTCAATGTCTGCCTGATGGCTGTAACGGATGTTTTGCACAGCGGTGTCAACTATCTGTTGCACTTCGGCCTTTGTGTAGTATTCACCTTTTGGCTTGCTGTCTGCATCATTTTTGAATAGTGGGATGCAGGTAATCACAATAGTCACAATCAAGTTGAAGGCGTATGCACCAATCTGCCAACCAATAGGCCAAGACTTTTGATCACTCCCCCCAGCTTGCGGAATTTCTGCTGGGGTAGTCATATGTGCCTCTTACATAGTCAGATGTTATCTGTTGTCTTTCTGCCTTGCTCGGGCGTTTTCAATTTGCTGTGTAAGCTCAGTGCGGGCTGTTTCCCTCATCTGTCTGCCGAGTTTGTCGGCTGCTTCTGCTGGGTCGTATGCCTGCACGTTGAATGTCTGATCAACCTTGATTTCGATTGGAGCCAAAGACATAGCAGCATTGTTGCTCTCAGGGCTGTCAGACTTGCCGCCAATGTTGTAATTAAGGGCTGCTTTAACATCCTGCATTGTGAGTTGGTCACGTGGCACCAAAGAATCTGGTAGCTTACTTTGCATGGTTGGAACAGATGGAGGATTACGCAGAGCATCAAGCGTAGCCTTAGGATACACAAGCGGGGCGCCTGCTGTTCCCGGTAGTGGTCCGGTTAGAGTGAATGCCTGCTTCTGGTATTTGGCCATTGCTGCTTGATCTTCTTTTCCACCGTCTTTCAATGGGGAAGGTGACCAAGCTGTTCTGTAGTTGGTTTGCTGTGCTTCTTCTTTGCGTTCGCTGGCACTTTTCATGCCCGGAATTACACTACTTGCAAAATCAAGAATAGAAGCACTCAGATTGGTGATTCCTGTTGCAGCTTCTGTTGCTGTCTCGCTCACTTTCGCCATTGCTTCGTTGAATGGCACCATTGATTCAGCCAAGCGGGTTTGTGCAGCAATACGAGCGTTTGCAGCATTTGCCAACTCCACATCAGAGTTAATCTGGTTGTCAGCAAGAAACTTCTTGTTGTCGAGTTGCTGGCGTGCATTGGTGACAGACTGCAAACCTTCAAGGAATTGAGCATTCTTTTCTGAGTTGATTTGATTGATTGCAGCGTCAACCCACTTGTATTCAAACCCCTTACCTTTCTTGAGGTGCTTGGTGAATGCAGCCATTTGGTCTTCTGTGCTGCCTTTGATGTTGTTTGCTTTGGCAAACTCTTTGGCAACATATGGGGCAAGCATTGGAATACGTTCACTGATAATGTTCCAGTCTGCCTTGTCTCCGTTTCCGTCGGCTTGCATCTGGTTCAGCTGCCTGTTCACTTCCCTACGGTCATCTTGGGATGCGCCTGTGATAGTGAACATCTTGCCGCGTTGCTCCCAAGCCTTGATCGTTTGATCCATGTTCTTTCCAAATGCCTGTTGTGTCGAGGCAAATGTCTTGAAGTCTCTGGCTGTATCAACATCAATTGCACCACCTGTTGAAATCTGAGATTCCATGAAGCGTTGGCGCCATTGCTTGCGTACATTTGGGTCTTGGGAAAGAGAATTGAATGATGAGTTGTAGGACTCAGCGGTTTTTACACTGGTTTCCTGTTTGTCTGCCATATCATTCAACTTGCCAATCACGGCTGTTGTGCCAGCTACAGCAGCTGTCAGGCCAATGAGAGCCAAACCAGCAGGGCCAAGGGCAGCAGCGAACCCCGATACAGCACGCATTGCACTTCCACCAATTCCAAGCTCACCAATGGCAGTGTTTGCAGCGCCTCCCAAACGGCCTAGGAAGCCCCTAGGAGCGTTCTTGTTGGCTTCCCAATGGGTTTGTCTGTCTTGTGCCCATTTAAAGCGTTGTTGGCGCTCTGCGTGGTTCTCAGCGGTGCGGGCTGCACGGGCTGCCCGATCCTCTACACGTTGACGCTCTTTGATTGCCTTGATGGCTTGATCGGCCTTCTTGGCTTCCAGAGTCACAGCAAGTAGTTGGTTGCGAGTCATCTGCCCGGCAAGCTTGGCTTGAGCAGCCATGGATTGTGACTTGGTTTTAGAATGGATTTGTTCTAGGCGAGCCAGCTTGATCTTTTCAGCTGTTAGCTGTTTCTCAGCACTGACAGGGCGACCACGTTTCTTGGGGGTTGGGTTGTCACGTTCGTATTGGGCACGAGCTTTGGATTTGGCTACAGCGTCTGCACGTACGCTGTCCATGCTTGGCAGGTGAAGGCGTTTGTCTTCCTTGGTGTTGGCATTAAGAAGCTTGCGAGTGGCTAGCTCTTTCTTGAACACCTTGTTGCGTTGATTGGACAATGCAGATTCAATGTCGGATTGACGTTTGAGCTTCGCATTGTACACAGCCATTGCCCTATCAAAAGCTTTGGTGTCGGGAGCAGGAAGGCCAATTTTCTTATTCAGCTGTACAGCAAATTTGGCATACTGTTGCCCGGTCTTCTCAATTTGGGCTTGAAACTGGCGAAGCTTGGGCATTCCATTGATATCAAACTTGAGTGTACCAACTAGCCTTGCAATCTCTGTCTGCAACATTATGTGTGTCCTTATTTAGGTAGTCGGCTCGCACCATATGAGTGCTGCCCCTTAATTACTGGGAGGCGTGCTTCCCAGTATTTGAGAAGGCACTTTGTAAATGTTTTTGCACTGGCAGCCCTCTGATCTACAGTGTAGGAAGTGCAGTAGCCAGCCTCTACAGCGTTTTCGAGGTGGTGGTCTAGAAACTTACAGTTTGACCAGTTGCCGCTGAATCCAAGTACAATATGGCTGTCCGTTCTAAACCAGAAGTATTTGTAAGATTGTTCGCCAAGATACTGTAGAGCACGACGGCCAAGCATATTCATGAAGTGGTTCATGTTTGTATCAGTGGGAAGGAGGATTGTTCGGAATGATGGGGAGGTATTGCAGGATTGCACGAGGTGGGTAATGTATTTGTGTGCCACTTCGTCTTTACGGCGTTTTTGCTTCTGTTCTTGTTTCTGTACAATCTGGGTTTGGATGGCTTGAGCCTTGGCCAAGCGTAGTTGCTTGACCAGTTGGACGTAATCACTTGGTTTCATTTATTGGTTCCTTTGTTGCTCCGCTTTCTTGCGGTAGATATCGGTTGTGTGACGTTCAAAGGCGACACACTCATATAGTTTGTATAGGTCTTCAAGGTTGTAGATGGTTTGAAGCTCATGGAGGGTTGCCAAGCGCTTATCACTCATAATTACTGAGTAGATCATGTGTGGTTGGCTAAATCGGGATTGTGCACGTTGTACTGCTGTCGGGGTGGCTTCTTCTGGCTCAGCTGGTGAGCCGTCCTCTTTGGTTGGCCCTAGAAACATTCTTTCATCTACACCAAGCAGAAACCCATAGTTCACTTCAAGGATGCGTGCGTACAGGTTTGAGAGTTCTTCATATCGGCCAGCAAACAAACTGTCATAGTCGGGGGTTGTGCCGTTCAACCTCACTTGTGCAAGGAATGCGTCTTCTAAATAGCTGTCTGTGTCTTCACCAAGCATGGAGCAAAGGGCGGTGAGATAGTCGCCCTGTTGCATAGCTTCCATACCTTCTGCCATACGCTTCAAGGCGGATTCTTGAAGGTGTAGGGCTGTTTCAGCATCCATCTGTTTGATATCGAAGGTGACGCCCAGACAATGATACTGAAATGTCTTGATCACTTACGGCCTGCCGCCTTCACACGTTCGATGATTTGTTGCTGTCGCTTTTCGGCCTCTGCCTGAATACGGGCCATGCGTTCTGCGTTCAATTCAGCGTCTACAGCTGCCGTTGCTTCTGCAAGAATTCTTGCTTCCTCAGCTGCTTTGGCTTCGGCCTCAGCCTTTGCTGTCTCGGCTTTAAAATTGGCTTCCAGTGTGGCAAAGATAACTTTCAACTCAGCATCTTGGATTGCTTGTGGTTTGAAGAAGTGTGCGATTGTTCCCATGTTTCCGCCGTACAATGTATGGGCGGATGATGGGTTCAGGGTGTACCCTTCAAGAGCCAGCTTCATTGCCCGCTCTGCCAAGTCATATGCACTGTTGAAGTACATGGTCACTGTGGCGGCTTGTGCCTCTTGCAAATGACCCTCTGTGAATGAGTTCAGTTTGTAAGTGGATTCTGCACGATCCTTTAGGTTTTGAAGAGATTGCTTCTGTTCTGTTGTGTATGCCATTTTGTATTTCTCCTGCTTGAGTTATGTGTTTAGAGTTTGGTGTGGGTGGGTCTGAGATTATGAGTTAGGCTGCTACCAATGTAATTGGAATTGAAATCCTCAGGTGCTTGAGGAACTCATCAGCAAACATTTTGATTGCTTCCTCTGGTGGTAGCTTTGTTTCTTCAATGAGATCAAGCAATAGCTTTGTGTAGAATTCTTGGTCTTCGTCGAGAAGGGCGACAATGGTACATTCCACTTGTTTAACGATTTCTTCCATGTTTACACCTTGGCTTCAATGATTGCGAAAACGGTGAAAAGATAGGCGAGGGCGAAAGCAATACCGGGGATAAAGATCATGTTGTGGCCTCTAATGTTTGTGTGGGTGTTTCGGATGGTGTTTCAGGAAGTGTTTCAGGGTTTTCGGGTAGTGTTGCAAGAATGATTGGTTTGCGAGAGTGGTGTAGAATCACTCTGCATTGTGTGGAACATGTCGTTTTTGTCATGCGACGGACATACATTGTGGCGCCACATACGGCACACGGTTTTGAAGTGAGCTGCATAGCTTCTCCTTAGTGTTGCAACAGTAATTAATTGAAGGTGAAAAAGGGCCACGTATTAGGTGGCCAATAGTCCGTATGTCGGACAATTCCAGACAGGAAAATTAGGAAAGGAAATTAGTGCATCAGAGATGGTGCAGCTGTAGACGTAACCAAGGCTACATCCTTGTAAGCTTGCTTACAGGGCCGCTGCCGCCCAACTTGAATAGCAATAGCTGCTACCCACGCATGAGAATGTGCCGGGAATTGACCACTTGTGGTCGATCTCCTAGACCAACACCCGGCTTGCTGATATCGCCCAACTATAGGCGTCTAGGGAATTTGGGATCGGGATTGGAACAAATGCAATCCCTAACTGATTTTCGGCTCTCTGTGCCAGCTTACACATCAACAACTGAGAATTGCTGGGAACCACCCCAGCCAGCGGCCTAATGGAAACCACCATTAAATCTTGTAGATTTTGGAGGTTGAGGAAAGAGCTTTCATCTGCCTTCCTATAGATTAGTATACTACGGGTCAGTCAGAAGTCAAGTAAAACTTCCAATAATACCACTATGAATTTGCACTGGCAATAACTATGAAAGAGTGTATGGCCGGGGGTTTACCTAGTGTCTAGGCTGGTTAATGCCAACCGTTATCCACACTACGGCCAGATGCCGTAGCCACTGTGACTGTAGGAAAGCTGCCCTTTGTTCGGGATAATGGCCCATCGCAACTGGGGGGAGCAGGCATGCAGGTGACAATGAAAGGGATTATGTGGGGTGCGGTGGGCACAATCGCCACCACGGCATTAGGCAAGATTGTTGAGAGCGTTTTTGAAGTGTCCCTTATCAGTCCTGCAATCCTCACCCTATGGGGTTGGATTAAGGGGCTATGGGGTTGGCTGGGCAGTGACGTTGCTATGCCAGTGTGGCTTATCTTGCTGCTGTGTCTGGCTGGCTTGTCGGCGGTGGTCGTTATTGGTGTGTTGGTGTACGTCAACTATTTCGAGGAAGGTGAGGGTGAGGAATTGCCCGAGGATGCGCCCCTGACACATGACCAGCTGAATGTGTTCGTAGCAATTGGCAAGGCATATCAGGACGGCCATCACCTAGGGCTTGAGGAGATACTTGAACACAGTCAACTGTCTAGAATCGCTGCACAGAGGGCACTTGATCATCTCTGCAATGCCGGCTTGATACGTCCTGCACGCAGCCGCTTTGGTACGCAACATGCTGACCTAACCCCACAGGGGCAGGATTATTATCTTGAGCTTGAAAGGGAAAACGGGTGGGGAGCGACAAGATAGCCTAGGCACAAGGTTGCAACTGCACACTGAAATGATTGCCCGCCATGTTGCGGGCTTTCTTTTGCACGGGAGGAAGGGTTGGCCGGTTGGGCAAGCCCCGGCAAGGCTGGGCTTTCGTGAGCTTTGGATTTGTGTACATGTGAAATTGTTGCTTGTAGGTACTGACCGTCTTGCTGCTGAGGAACATGCCTGTGGCAATTTCCTTGTTGCTGCGGCCTTGGGCGAAGAGTTGCAGTACCATCAGTTCGCGGTCATTTACCTGGCGGAAAAGTTGCAAGTCGGCATCTACAGCCTGATTGTGCTTTATTGCCTGGCTCGGGAAATAATTGTAGCCGGCCAGTACGGCCTTGATTGCGCTGAGCAGTTCGCTGAGGTCTTCCTGTTTGCACACGTAGCCTGCAGCGCCAGAATGCATGCAGCGCACGGCAAACAATGCTGGAGCCTGCGCGGTCAATACCAGTACCTTCAATGGCAGGGCCATGGCCTGGAAACGGGAAAGCACCTCCAGGCCGTCTAGCTTGGGGATGCTGATGTCGAGAATGACCAGGTCGGGGGTGGTTTCGCGAATCATCTGCATGGCGTCCACGCCGTTGTCAGATTCGCCGACAATCTTGTAATTCTGGTTTTCCAGCAACATACGGACGGCCAGGCGGATGACGGGATGGTCGTCGACAATAAATATGGAATGCATGTTCAACTTCCCTGCGGGCGAATGAGGGTGACAGGCGGCACCTTATCGCAGTTGGAAGTCATCGGGCATGCGAGGAAGGGCTGTTAGCCCTTTATGGGAAATGGCTTACAAGAGAAAACAAAATGGGCTACGAAATAGGCGTGCCCAACTCGATGTCAAAGCGTGATTGGTAACTTTTCTTTGATTTTTAAAGGCGCTGTTTAATTTGTCTTCTGTATATGTAGGAAGTTTCCTGCAATGAGCGGTGCAGCACCGGGCGATGCCCAGGCTGCACCGGCAGGGCTCAGGTTGGGCTGGAGCGCCCGGTCATTTCCCGCGCCATTTCGCTGGCATAGCTGTCGGTCATCCCGGCGATGAAGTCAATCATGCGCAGAAACGCGCTGTGCAGCGAGCCGTGCGGGTCCGGCGCATTGTTGCCAATCAGGTCCAGTACCCGGCGGCTCTTGAACGATGGCGTGCGCCCACCGTGCTGTTCAAGGGCAGCACCACAGAAGGTATTCAGCAGAATTTCCAGGGTGGTGTAGGCGCCGATCTCGTGCAGGGTCTTGCGCTTGTCCTGGAATATCTTGTTGCGCGCCATGTCCTTTGCCTGCAGTACGCAGCGCTGGGCCGGGCCATGCATGTGCTCGACCAGGTCGCCTGGCAGTTGCCCGGCCAGCAAAGCCTGCTGCTGTTCGACGAAGGCGCGGGCGGCGGCGTTGGTCAGGTGCTCGATGGCCTTGCCACGCAAGATCGCCAGTTTGCGCCGGCGAGAGTCGCATGGGCCGAGCTGGCGGTAGGTTTCCGGCAGGTCGTCGCCGACCAGGTCGAGCAGCAGTGCTTCGACTTCGGCGTACTGCAGCAGCTCCATTTCCAGGCCGTCTTCCAGGTCGATCAGCGCGTAGCAGATGTCGTCCGCAGCTTCCATCAGGTAGACCAGCGGGTGGCGTGCCCAGCGCTGGTCTTCCAGTTGCGGCATGCCAAGTTTGCGGGCGATCTGTTCGAGCAGGGGGAGTTCGCTCTGGTAACTGCCGAATTTATGCTTCTTGTAGCCCAGGGCATCGGCGTGCCGCGCACTCCATGGGTACTTCAGGTAGGTTCCCAGGGTGGCATAAGTCAGCCGGGTACCGCCGTCAAACTGGTGGTATTCAAGCTGTGTGAGCACGCGAAAGCCCTGGGCATTGCCTTCGAAGTTGAGAAAGTCGGCCCGTTCATCGTCGCTCATGTCGTCCAGCCAACCGCGCCCGGCAGCCTGCTGGAACCAGTGACGGATGGCATCTTCGCCGGAGTGGCCGAACGGTGGGTTGCCGATGTCGTGGGCCAGGCAGGCCGATTGCACGATCATCCCCAGGTCGCTGGGGGCGCACCAGTCTGGCAGGTTATCGCGCAGGGTTTCGCCAACGCGCATGCCCAGCGAGCGGCCCACACAGCTGACTTCCAGCGAATGGGTCAGGCGTGTGTGGATATGGTCGTTGCTGGATACCGGGTGCACCTGGGTCTTGCGCCCGAGGCGGCGGAAGGCGCCGGAGAAGATGATGCGGTCGTGGTCTTTGTGGAAGGGGCTGCGCCCGAGTTCATCGGCGCTGTAAAGGGCTTTGCCCAGGCGTTCGCGGGTGAGCAGGGTGTGCCAGTCCAAGGCGCGGTCTCCTGTGGATCGAAGGCATTAGCTTCCAGTGTCGTGTGCATATGCGCAAGGGGCAGGTCGATACCGACCCTGTGCGAACGGGTAAACCCGCTCGCACAGGGGGCAATACAGGTTGTCAGGGGCGGCGTGTGCCTTGCAGGTACAGACGAACTAGCGGCAGCAGGCTACTGCCCAGCCGTACAAGGCGTGCCAGGTTACCGCTGCGCACGCCCTTGCCAGTGAGGAAACCTAGCGCCACCACGGCGCCAATCCCCCACAGTGGCGCGTGCTTGATGCCCAGCCCTTCGTGCAGCGAGCTGCCCATGCCGCGTACGCGGCGCAGTGGCTCCAGCAATTGCCCGGATTCGTGGCGGATTTCCTGGCGGTGCATCTCCATGCGCAGGCGCAGCAGCGCCTTGCGCAGTTCGCGTGGATTTCGGGTGTTGGGTAGTTCTGGCAGGCTCATGGCAACAAGCGCTCCCGGTCCTTGGCGAGTTCTTCGAGGGTGGCGCCGAAAGGCGACGACTCGTCGAACACTGCAGCCTTCAGGCGCAACCCGCAGTACAGCGCGGCGATGCCGTAAAACACGCACAGCCCGATGATGCCGGCCAGGCGGTAGCTGTCCCACAGCAGCACCAGCAGCAGCCCGGAAAGCGCCGTCAGCAGCAGCAGCGCGAACACCAGGGCCATGCCGGCGAACAGCAGCAGGCTCAAGGTGCGAGCTTTCTGTTCCTGTAGCTCGATGCCGAACAGTTCGATATGGCTGTGCAGCAGCCCCAGCACAGCCGCGCCCAGGCGCCTGCCTGAAGCGCCGGCGGCGTTGGCGTCATTCTCCATGGGAACCCCTTAGCGCCGATTGGCCAGCAAGCCGATCAACAGCCCGACGCCGGCCGCAATGCCTATTGCCTGCCACGGGTTGTCCTGTACGTACTGCTCGGCGCTGCCCAGCGCTGCCTGGCCACGATCGCGCACCGAGTCCTGGGTCAGTTGCAAGGTTTCGCGGGCCTGGGCCAGCCGGTCGTGGATCTGTTCGCGCAACTCGTCCGCCTGGTCACCGGCGAGGTTGGCGGTGTCGGCCAGCAGCCTTTCGGTGTCGCGCACCAAAGCCTGGAAGTCAGCCATCAATATCTCTTGTGCAGTCTTTGCCGATTTGCTGGCCATGGGTCTCTCCCTGTCGATGAGTGTTGGTGTTTCGAGTAATAGCACGCGCGGAAGGTTCAAATGCCGGTGTTGGTGCTTGTGCTGGTATGAGCCTTGCTAAGTCTTTGCCACGTTGCAGGGCGCCACAGGCGGGTAATGCGCCGATTCAGGGCGCCAGCGCAGCGGGTACCGATAAACCTTAACCCAATCCACGACAAACCCAAGAAAAAACCACGCAGGCTCCGCCCGGCTAACCGAAACAGGGCAGGGGGCTGGCACCGATTCGGTGCAGGGATGCAGGTTCTTGAACTGTCCTGGTGCCTTTTTCAGCAGGTCTGCCTATTTCATGGAAAACATGCACAGCGCGATGGACTCCCTGGTCCACGGTTCCAATACCCTGTTCATTCTCATGGGCGCCATTCTGGTGCTGGCCATGCATGCCGGCTTCGCGTTTCTCGAAGTAGGCACGGTGCGCCACAAGAACCAGGTCAACGCATTGTCGAAGATCCTCAGCGACTTCGCCATTTCGGCGCTGATGTACTTCTTCATCGGCTACTGGATCGCCTACGGGGTCAACTTCTTCCAGCCGGCAGCTGAGCTGGCTGCCGACCATGGCTACGCGCTGGTCAAGTGCTTCTTCCTGCTGACCTTCGCCGCAGCGATACCGGCGATCATCTCCGGGGGGATCGCCGAGCGGGCGCGCTTCGTGCCGCAGTTGTGTGCCACCGCGTTGATCGTGGCATTCATCTACCCGTTCTTCGAGGGTATGGTGTGGAACGGCAACCTGGGGCTGCAAGCCTGGTTGCAGGCCCGCTTTGGTGCGCCGTTCCATGATTTTGCCGGTTCGGTCGTGGTGCATGCCATGGGCGGCTGGCTGGCATTGGCCGCCGTGCTGCTGTTGGGTGCGCGCCGCGGCCGCTACCGCGATGGCCGGCTGGTGGCGTTTGCGCCGTCGAGCATTCCCTTCCTGGCGTTGGGTTCGTGGATCCTGATCATCGGCTGGTTCGGCTTCAACGTCATGAGTGCCCAGACCCTGCAGGGTGTAAGCGGCCTGGTGGCGATCAACTCTTTGATGGCCATGGTCGGCGGTACCCTGTCGGCCCTGCTGGCCGGGCGCAACGACCCAGGCTTCCTGCATAACGGGCCGCTGGCCGGGCTGGTGGCGATTTGCGCCGGCTCCGACCTGATGCACCCGATTGGTGCGTTGGCCACCGGCCTGGTGGCGGGCGCGTTGTTCGTCTGGTCCTTCACCGCGGCGCAGAACCGCTGGAAGATCGACGATGTGCTGGGCGTGTGGCCATTGCATGGCCTGTGTGGTGTGTGGGGCGGCATCGCTTGCGGCGTGTTCGGCCAGGCGGTGCTCGGTGGCATGGGCGGTGTCAGCCTGGTCAGCCAGTTGCTGGGCAGCCTGATGGGCGTGCTGGTGGCGTTGACCGGTGGCTTTGCCGTCTACGGTGTGATCCGCGCGCTGCATGGCCTGCGCTTGAGCCACGAGCAGGAGTTCCAGGGGGCGGACTTGTCGCTGCACCGTATCGGTGCTACCAGCCAGGATTGAGCCAGGCCAGGTGCACGGTGGGCGGGAGGGACCTAGAATAGGCTTTTCTCCATAGCAAACCGGGACCTGCCCATGCTGCCTGAATGCCAACTGTTCGGCACCCTCGGCTGCCACCTGTGCGAAGTGGCCGAGGCCGTGCTGATGCCCTTCGTCGATCATGGCCTGCTGGTGGAACTGGTCGACATCGCTGAGAGCGAGCCCTTGTTCGAGCGTTATGGCTTGATCATTCCCGTGCTGCGACGCTGCGACAACGGCGCCGAACTGCACTGGCCGTTCGATGCCGAACAGGTGGTGGCGTTCCTTGGGCAATGATGGCAGCAGAGGAGTTGCAACCCTGCTCCATGGTGCGTGATGCGAGCCGATGATCGGGTGCCGGCGCACTGGCGTCGGTCTCCTTCTCCATCATCGGAATCCCCCACCATGTTGATTACTCCCCATTTCACCTTCGATGAAATGACTGTTTCCCAGCTCGCTGCCAGGGACGGGTTTGATAACACACCTCCTCCCGAAGCCAGGGCCAACCTGCAATTGCTGTGTTGTGCGCTGGAGCAAGTGCGTGCTCTGTTCGGCGTGCCCATCATCGTCAGCAGTGGTTATCGCAGTGAAAAGGTCAACCGGCTGCTTGGTGGCGCCGCGAGCAGTCAACATGTACAAGGGCTGGCGGCGGACTTCACAGTGATCGAGGTCAGCCCGCGCAACACCGTGCAACGGATCAGCGAGAGTGCCGTGCCTTTCGATCAGCTCATTCTCGAGTTCGACAGATGGGTGCACCTGTCGGTGACACATGGTACGCCGCGTCGGCAGGTATTGAGCATCCGCAAAGGCACCGGCTACCTGCCGGGGCTGCAATGAACCACATTGACGGGAGCAGGAGGATGTTCGTATGCTGTATATAAATACAGTGTCGAGGTGAAGCCATGCTCAACGTCGAGCAACTCAAGTACAGCGTCAACCGCATGCCCGTAGAGCGGGTGGCCGACGCCGTTCTGGAACTGCGCCTCGAAGGCCTGGTGACCGACGACCGCACACCGTTCGGCAAGGTCCACTTCAATACCTGCTTCGCCGAGATCGAAGCCTTGTTCCAGCGTGCCGGCTACCACCGCGGGCTGGATGTGGTGGGCTACCAGGGCTTGCTCTATGCCCTCTACGACCCTGGCCGGTGGGAGCCGGTGCAGGTGCTGCGCTGGTTGAAGGAGCGCAGCGAGGCGATGGCCCAGGCTGGTTGAGGGCGCGGGCTTGGGGGATAATGCGCGGCCGTGAACGTTTCGAGCACTGCCATGACTACGCCTTTCGACCCCGCCCGCCAGCAAGCCAGCACGGTGTGCCTGCCACCCGGTAACTGGGCGACGGTGCTCGATTGCCTGTGTGATCATTTCAAGGCCATCGACCGCGCCCAGTGGCTCGACCGCTTTGCCCGCGGCCGGGTGCTGGATGCCGAGGGGCACGCAGTTGCGGCCGAGCTGCCGTACAAGCGCGGTATGCGCTTGCACTACTTCCGTGAAGTGCCGAACGAGCGGCCGATCCCGGTGCAGGAGGTGGTGCTGCATGTGGACGAGCACCTGGTGGTGGCCGACAAGCCGCATTTCCTGCCGGTGACGCCGACCGGCGAATACGTCGAACAAACCTTGCTGCGCCGCCTGATTCGTCGGCTGGATAACCCGCATCTGGTGCCATTGCACCGTATCGACCGGCATACCGCTGGGCTTGTGTTGTTTTCCGCCAACCCGCACACGCGCAGCGCTTATCAGCGGCTGTTTCCCGAGCGGCGCATCGACAAGCGCTACCAGGCGATCGCCGCCGCAATGGCGCAGCATGATTTCCCGTTGGTGCACAAAAGCCGACTGGTGCATGGCGAGCCGTTTTTCCGCATGCATGAGGTAGAGGGGGAGGCCAATAGCGAAACCCTGGCCGAAGTGTTGGAGAAGAACGGTGAGCTGTGGCGGTATGAGCTGTCGCCAGTGACTGGCAAGACCCATCAGTTGCGCGTGCACATGGCAGCCTTGGGGGCGGGGATCTGCAATGACCCGTTCTATCCGCAGCTGCTCAATGAAGAGGATGACTACCAGCGGCCGTTGAAACTGCTGGCGCAGAGCTTGCGTTTCGAGGACCCGCTGAGTGGGGAAGAGCGCTATTTCGAGAGCCGTCTGCGCCTGGATTGGTAACGGCGAAGAGTGGATGTGGGAGCGGCCTTGCCGGGGCGTCGGACCGGTCGGAAAGGGCCGCAAAGCGGCCCCAGGATTTTGGCATTGAAGCGAATTCTACTGGGGCTGCTGCGCAGCCCTATCGCGACACAAGGCCGCTCCCACAGGGGCAGTGTGCGCCTGTAGGTGCGGCGCAAGGCCTTAACGGTTGAACCGCTCCACCAGCGAGTACTGGCTGCCCGCCGTGCTGGTCAGCTCTTCGCTAAGCAGTGCCGAGTGCTGTGCCTGTTCAGCGGTCTGGTCGGCCAGTTCGGCGATGGTGCTGATATTGCGGCTGATTTCGTCAGCCACAGCGGTCTGCTCCTCGGTTGCTGCAGCAATCTGGGTGGCCATGTCGGTGATATTGGCCACTGCTTCGCTGATCCCCACCAGTGCCTCATCAGCCTGCATCACCCGGTCGACGCCTTCCTGAGCCTGGCGGTGGCCGGTTTCCATGGTCAGCACGGCATTGCTGGCGGTTTGCTGCAGCTTGGCGATCAGGCTGTGGATTTGCCCGGTGGACTCGGCGGTGCGCTGGGCCAGCTGGCGCACCTCGTCGGCCACCACGGCAAAGCCGCGGCCCATTTCACCGGCACGCGCCGCTTCGATGGCGGCGTTCAGCGCCAGCAGGTTGGTCTGGTCGGCGATGCCCTTGATTACATCGACCACGCCACCGATTTCGTCGCTGTCCTTGGCCAGTTGCGTGACCGTCTGGCCGGTTTCGCCCACCGCCGCCGAGAGGCGCTCGATGGCCTCGCGGGTTTCTCCTGCAATCTGCCGGCCCTGGCTGGTCAGCCGGTTGGCTTCCTGGGTGGCATCGGCGGTGCGTTGTACGTGGTTGGCCACTTCCTGGGTGGTGGCGGCCATCTGGTTGACTGCGGCAGCGACCTGCTCGGTTTCTACCCGCTGGCGCTCTAGCCCAGAGGAGCTCTTGTGCGCAAGGGCGTCAGACTGGCGGGCCTGGTCGCTGAGGTGCTCGGCGCTATCTTGCAGGCGGGTAAGGCAGGTTTTCATGCGCGAGTCCTGGCTGAGCATGGCCATTTCCAGGCGCGCCTGTACGCCACGGCTGTCGGTATACATCTGCGCAATCAGCGGGTCGGAGGTGGTTTGTTCGGCCAGGCGCAGCAGGCGCTTGAGGCCGCGCTGCTGCCAGCTCAGGCCGAGCAGGCCCAGCGGTACGGAAAGCCCGGCGGCCAGGGCGAAGCCCCAGGTATGCCCCAGCCAGTTGCCAATCAGGAAGCCGACCTGGCTGATGAGGATGAATGGCAACCAGTCCTGCAACACCGGCAGCCACTTGTCCCGGCGCGGTACTGGCGGCTTGCCCTGGTTGATGCGCTGGTACAACGCCTCGGCGCGGCGAATCTGCTCGGCGGTGGGCTTGATCCGCACCGACTCGAAGCCGACCACCTGGTTGTTGTCGAAGATCGGCGTAACGTAGGCGTTGACCCAGTAGTGGTCGCCGGACTTGCAGCGGTTCTTGACGATGCCCATCCACGGCTGGCCTTGCTTGAGGGTTTGCCACATGTGGGCGAACACGGCCGATGGCACGTCGGGGTGGCGCACCAGGTTGTGTGGCGCGCCAGTCAACTCCTCGCGGGTGAAACCACTGATTTCAATGAAGGCATCATTGCAGTAAGTGATCACACCCTTGGCATTGGTGGTAGAGATCAACCGCTGCTGGGCAGGGAAAGTCCGTTCTCGCTGGGTAATCGGCTGGTTGTTACGCATGGGTTGAGAGTCCGCAGGGCTTTCGACAGGTATCGGCAAGCCCCTGGTTTTATTGAGTGAATATTTAATGTGTTTGATCTGTGGCAATAAGCCATCACCTGGATTGAGTTAGCCACGAGGCACATTCAAGCAAGTTGGCGTCATTATTGCGTTTTTACTGCTGTTTAATGACGGATAAGTCGGATGATGACCGATTAGCTAGCCAAGAGCCAGCATCGGGTAGCTGAACAGGGTGTAGTGCACAAGGTTCAGGCCGAAATGGCACAACACCGCCGCGGCCAGCCCGCCCCAGCGGTAAGCCAGGCCGTAGCCGATACCGGCGAGGGAGGCCAGGTATACCCAATGCCAGCCAGCGCCCAGGTGGGCCAGGCCGAACAGCATGGCGCTGGCCAACAGCGCCAGCCCTTGGTGGCGTAGCAAGCGCTGCAGGCCGGCCTGGATGTAGCCGCGGAACAGCAGCTCTTCGGTCAGGCTCACCAGCAGCAGGTTGTTCAGCAGCCAGAGCCAGGCCTGGTCGGGCCATTTCGGTGCCCAGGCCAGCAAGCCCAGTGCCCAGGCGCCACCCAGGCAGGCAACCAGGGTCAGGGACAGGATGCCCAGCAGGCTGGTCGCCAGGCCCTGGCTACGCCACAGGATCAGCCAAGGGCAGGCCAGCAGCAACCAGGCGCCAATCAGCGGCTTGTCGAGGTTCAGGTACATGCTGAAGGGTAGGGCGCCGGGGCTGAAGATGGCACCGTCGATAACCTTGGCGGCGTAGAAACCAGGTAACCAGTGCAGTGCAAGGGCGATGGCCAGCAGGATGAACAGGGTGTGGCCCAAGAACTGTTGCCAGCGCAGGGGACGGCGAGCGAGCAGGGCGCTGGCGAGCAGGGCGAGGAAGGTGGGTAGGGTGGCGATACCGAGGCTGCCGTGGGTAAGGGCGAGCATGTAACCGAGTGCCAGGAGTAAAAGAGCGAACAGGTGGAAGCGAGGCACGAGTGGTCCTTCTCGTTGAACAATATTGGGGCCGCTGCACAGCAGCCCCAAGCATACCCGCCTCAGCCAGCGATCAGCTGGCGCAATACATAATGCAATATGCCCCCCGCCTTGAAGTACTCCACTTCATTCAAGGTATCGATCCGGCACAGCACTTCGATCTGCTCCTGTTGCCCGTCCTCGCGGGTGATGTGCAAGGGCAAGCTCATGCCCGGGCGGATTTGCGCGCCGTTCAAGCCCAGCACATCGATCCGCTCCTTGCCGGTCAGCCCCAGTTGCTTGCGGTTGTGCCCGGCCTTGAATTGCAGGGGCAACACGCCCATGCCCACCAGGTTGGAGCGGTGAATGCGCTCGAAGCTTTCTGCCAGCACCGCCTTGATGCCCAGCAGGTTGGTGCCCTTGGCCGCCCAGTCACGGCTCGAGCCAGTGCCATATTCCTGGCCGGCGATTACCACCAGTGGCGTGCCTTCTTGCTGGTAACGCATGGCCGCGTCGTAGATCGACAGCTTCTCGCCAGTGGGTATATGCAAGGTGTTGCCGCCTTCTTCACCCGCCAGCATTTCATTGCGGATACGAATGTTGGCGAAAGTACCGCGCATCATCACTTCATGGTTGCCACGCCGCGAGCCATAGGAGTTGAAGTCGCGTGGTTCCACGCCCTGGTCACGCAGGTAACGCCCGGCGGGGCTGTCGGCCTTGATATTGCCGGCCGGCGAGATGTGGTCGGTGGTCACCGAGTCGCCCAGCAGCGCCAGGATTCGTGCGCCCAGGATGTCGGAGATTTGGGGTGGTGGCCCGCCGATATCGTCGAAGAACGGTGGGTGCTGGATGTAGGTGGAGTCAGCCTGCCACACGTAGGTGGCTGCCTGCGGCACCTCGATGGCCTGCCATTGCGCATCGCCAGCGAACACTTCGGCGTATTCCTTGTGGAACATCGTCGTGTCGACCTTGGCCACGGCCGCAGCAATTTCCTGCTGGCTGGGCCAGATGTCGCGCAGGTACACCGGCTGGCCGTCCTTGCCGATGCCCAATGGGTCGCTGGTCAGGTCCAGGCGTACGCTGCCAGCCAGGGCATAGGCCACCACCAGCGGCGGCGAGGCCAGCCAGTTGGTCTTGACCAGCGGGTGCACGCGGCCTTCGAAGTTGCGGTTACCTGACAGCACCGAGGCCACGGTGAGGTCGGCGCTGCCGATGGCTTTCTCGATCGCGTCATCCAGCGGGCCGGAGTTGCCGATACAGGTGGTGCAGCCATAGCCGACCAGGTCGAAGCCCAGTTGGTCGAGGTACGGGGTGAGCCCGGCTGCCTTGAAGTAGTCGGTGACCACTTTGGAACCCGGCGCCAGCGAGCTCTTGACCCACGGTTGGCGTTGCAGGCCTTTTTCCAGGGCTTTTTTTGCCACCAGCCCGGCCGCCATCATCACGCTGGGGTTGGAGGTGTTGGTGCACGAGGTGATCGCGGCAATTACCACGGCGCCGTCACGCAGGGTGTGGGTCTGGCCTTGATGGCTGTAGTCGATCTCCCCGGCCTGGTCGGCGTTGCCAACCGCCACACCGCCGCCGCCTTCGCTTTCCAGGCGGCCGACTTCTTTGGCCAGCGGCTTGGGTTGCAGTTCGATGAAGTGGTCGAAGGCCTGGCGGACCTGGCCAAGCGCCACGCGGTCCTGCGGCCGCTTGGGCCCGGCCAGGCTGGCTTCGACCTCGTGCATGTCCAGCGCCAGGCTGTCACTGAACAACGGTTCCTGCCCTGGCAGGCGCCACAGGCCCTGGGCCTTGCAGTACTGCTCGACCAGTTGCACTGTTGCCTCGGGGCGGCCCGACAGGTGCAAGTAGTCGAGGGTGACCTGGTCGACCGGGAAGAAGCCACAGGTAGCGCCGTATTCCGGGGCCATGTTGGCGATGGTCGCGCGGTCGGCCAAGGGCAGCTCAGCCAGGCCGTCGCCATAGAACTCGACGAACTTGCCCACCACACCCTTCTTGCGCAGCATCTGCGTCACCGTCAGCACCAGGTCGGTGGCGGTGATGCCTTCGCGCAGCTTGCCGGTGAGCTTGAAGCCGATCACCTCGGGGATCAGCATCGACACCGGCTGGCCAAGCATGGCCGCCTCTGCCTCGATGCCGCCCACACCCCAGCCGAGTACCCCCAGGCCATTGATCATGGTGGTGTGCGAATCGGTGCCAACCAGGGTGTCGGGGAAGGCGTAGGTGCGGCCATCGGCCTCACCGGTCCACACCGTGCGGCCCAGGTACTCCAGGTTTACCTGATGGCAGATGCCGGTGCCCGGTGGTACCACGCGGAAGTTGGCAAAGGCGCTCTGGCCCCAACGCAAGAAGGCGTAGCGTTCGCCGTTGCGTTGCATTTCGATGTCGACGTTCTGGTTGAAAGCCTGCGGCGTGCCGTAGCGGTCGACCATCACCGAGTGGTCGATCACCAGGTCCACGGGTGACAGCGGGTTGATACGCTGCGGGTCGCCACCGGCCTTGGCCATCGCCGCACGCATGGCGGCCAGGTCGACCACGGCGGGTACGCCGGTGAAGTCCTGCATCAGCACCCGCGCCGGGCGGTACTGGATTTCACGGTCGGAGCGCCGCTCGCCCAGCCACTGGGCGAGGGCCCGCAGGTCGTCGCCGGTGACGGTCTTGCCATCCTCCCAGCGCAGCAGGTTTTCCAGCAGTACTTTCAGCGACATCGGCAGGCGCTGCAGGTCGCCCAGCTGGCGGGCGGCCTCGGTGAGGCTGAAGTAGTGGTAGGTGTGGCCACCGACCTTCAGTGGCTTGAGGGTATTCAGGCTATCGAGCGAGGGCATTGCCAACTCCTTCTGCACCGGTGCCCGGCAACTACTCACGGTTTGCCGGTGGCACCGCTCTGTATCGGTCCGCACGGCACGGACCTGGCTGAATGGTCAGGTTAGACCGGTTTGGGCCACCTGACCCTTTTCTGGACCGGCGGGGCGTGTCGCAGGTTCCGAACTTCCTTTATCATCGCCGCCCTGCCGGCGCCTGTGGTGCGCCAGCCGTAGTGGAGTGAGAGATGAATACCCTGTTCATGCATTGCCGGCCCGGTTTCGAGGGCGAGGTTTGCGCCGAAATCAGCGAACATGCCGCCCGCCTGGGCGTTGCTGGCTATGCCAAAGGCAAGCCGCAAAGTGCCAGCGCCGAGTTTGTCTGTAGCGAGGATGGCGCTGCCGAGCGGCTGATGGGGGAACTGCGTTTCAACCAGCTGATTTTCCCGCGGCAGTGGGCCCGTGGCGGTTATGTCGAGCTGCCGGAAAGCGACCGCATCAGTGTGCTGCTGGCGCAGTTGGCCGACTTCCCGGTGTTTGGCAGCCTGTGGCTGGAGGTGCTGGACAGCAACGAAGGCAAGGAGTTGTCCACTTTCTGCCGCAAGTTCGAAGTGCCGCTGCGCAAGGCCCTGGAAAAGGCCGGCCGGCTGGTCGACGACGCCAGCCGCCCACGTTTGCTGCTTACCTTCATCAGCGGCCGGCGGGTATTTGCCGGCGTTGCCGCGGCCAACAACAGTGCACTGTGGCCGATGGGTATCCCGCGCCTGAAGTTCCCGCGCGAGGCACCTAGCCGTTCGACGCTCAAGCTGGAGGAGGCCTGGCACCAGTTCATTCCGCGTGAGCAGTGGGAGCAGCGCCTGGGCGATGACATGACCGGCGTCGACCTGGGTGCCTCGCCGGGGGGCTGGACCTACCAGCTGGTGCGCCGGGGCATGCTGGTCACCGCCATCGACAACGGGCCGATGGCCGAAAGCCTGATGGACACTGGCTTGGTCCAGCACCTGATGGCCGACGGTTTCACCTGGCAGCCGAAGCAGCCGGTGGACTGGATGGTATGCGACATCGTCGAGAAGCCGGCGCGTACTACCTCGCTGATCGAAACCTGGCTGGGCGAGGGGCTGTGCCGCGAGGCGGTGGTCAACCTGAAGTTGCCGATGAAGCAGCGTTATGCCGAGGTACGTCGGCTGCTCGACCGCATGGAGGCGACGTTCAAGGCGCGTAAGATTCGGGTTTCGATTGCCTGCAAGCAGCTGTATCACGACCGTGAGGAAGTGACTTGTCACCTGCGCCGGCTGGACTTGAAACCGCGCTGAGCCCAGCGCATCTATCGCCTTGCTCTTGCTCTTGCTTCGGCTTTTGCTTCTAAGCGCACGATAGTTCAGGCGCCGCAGATTGCGACTTCAGGAGGCCGAGCGAAGGGCTTGCGGAGGGAGGTGACGGGCATGGATGCCCGTCAAGCGCTGAGGCCCCATGGATGGGGCCTGC
>NZ_JBDJLK010000063.1:0-32875 GCF_039673335.1 Pseudomonas sp. TWI929 | reverse complement strand
GCCACAGGCAATGAAATACCTGTGGCAGCGGGTTCAGCCGCGAAGAGGCCGGTACAGGCTAATGCCGATTACAGCTCGACGCAGTCGAACTTCACATCGGTAGCCACGTCTTCGTCGTAGTTGACGTCAGCGCGCTCGAAGCCGAACAGGTTGAGGAACTGCTTCTTGTAGCCGGCGTAGTCGGTCAGCTCGAACAGGTTCTCGGTGGTCACCTGTGGCCACATGGCCTTGCAGGCATCCTGCACGTCGTCGCGCAGTTCCCAGTCGTCCAGGCGCAGGCGGGCTTTCTCGTCCACTTGCGCCGGGGCGCCGTCGGCACGGTACATGCGGTCGCGGAACATGCGGTCCAGCTGGTCCTGGGTGCCTTCGTGCACACCCTTCTCCTGCATGATCTTGAACACCATCGACAGGTACAGCGGCATGACCGGGATGGCCGAGCTGGCCTGGGTAACCACCGACTTCAGCACCGCCACATTGGCGCCGCCTTTGATTTCGCCGGCCAGTTTCTTGTCCAGGCGCAGGGCGGTTTCGTCCAGGTCCTGCTTGGCCTGGCCCAGGGCGCCGTGCCAGTAGATCGGCCAGGTGATTTCGGTACCGATGTAGCTGAAGGCCACGGTACGGGCGCCTTCGGCCAGTACGTTGGCGCCAGCCAGGGCGTCGATCCACAGCTGCCAGTCCTGGCCACCCATGACGGTGACGGTGTCGGCGATTTCCTGCTCGGTAGCCGGCTCGATGCTGGCCTCGATGATGGTGTCCTTGTTGGTGTCGATGGCGGTCGACTTGTACGGCTGGCCAATCGGCTTCAGCGCGGAACGAACCAGTTCACCGGTCTGCGGCAGCTTGCGCACCGGCGAGGCCAGCGAGTAGATGACCAGATCGACCTTGCCGCCCATTTCGTTCTTGATCAGCTCGATGACCTTGGCGCGGGCTTCGTCGGAGAAGGCGTCACCGTTGATCGACTTGCTGTACAGGCCCTCGGCCTTGGCGAACTTGTCGAAGGCTGCAGCGTTGTACCAGCCAGCGGTACCGGCCTTGGTCTCGGTGCCTGGCTTTTCGAAGAACACGCCCAGGGTGTCGGCCTTGAAGCCGAATGCCGCGGTAATGCGGGCTGCCAGGCCGTAGCCGCTGGAAGCACCGATGACCAGGACCTTCTTCGGGCCATCCTCGCGCACGCCCAACTTGCGGGTGGCTTCGATCTGGTCACGGACGTTGAGCTCGCAGCCCTTCGGGTGAGTCGTGGTGCAGATGAAACCGCGAACCTTAGGATGAATGATGGCCAATGTCTGTACCTCGTCAGGTTTATGCCGGGGAAGCGCCGCGTGGGGCGATTCCGATTGATCAGAGGGTGAGACTACCCCCGCAGGTTATCCGACACATATTACGGGGTGATCATGGCGTTGCAAAACCGGGGTTAGCCTGTGCCGGCCTCTTCGCGGGTGAACCCGCTCCCACAGGGACCTTACAAATCCTGAATCCAGTGCATTACCTGTGGGAGCGGGTTCACCCGCGAAAGGGCCGGCCCAGACAACTTCAATCTGACAAGAGAGCTTCTTTCAACCACCCCAGAAACTGCCGCGCCAGCGGGTCATCCAGGCTATCCCGATGCACCAGGCAAGCCCACGCCGGCCCCCGCACGCGCTGCACCGACAACGCCTGCAAACGCCCCTCCTCCACCGCCCGCCGCGCCAGCAACTGGCTGACCAGCGCCACCCCCAGCCCTTCGCTTGCCGCATCCAGCAGCAACCCGGGGTCGGAAAAATTCAGCCCCTTGCCCTGCTGCCCCACGTCCTCGCCGCCCTCCAGCTGCCAGTGGCTCCAGTCCATCTCGCGCTCGCCATGCAAGGTGGTGCGCCGCTGCACCGGCGTTTGCAACAAAGCCGGATGGCAAGCAGGGTAAAGCTGGTCCTGGTGCAACACGCTGAAGCTGCATTCGGCCTGGGCACTGAGGTCATCACGGATGGCCAGGTCGATGGTTTCGGTGGCCATGTCCGGCACCTCGAAACTGGTGAACAACCACAGGTCGACATCCGGGCAGCGCTGGTGAAAGTCAGCCAGCCGAGGCAGCAGCCAGTGCCTGGCGAACGCCGGGCTGGTGTTGACCACCAACTGGTTGGGCTTGCGGTACTGGTCGAGTCGACGAATACCCACGGCCAGGTGCTGCAACAGCGATTGCGTGGTGCTGAGCAGGTCGTGCCCAGCGTCGGTCAGGCTCACGCTACGGCCACTGCGATAGAACAGCGGCTGCTCCAGGTAGGTTTCCAGGCTGCGGATCTGCTGGCTGATGGCCGACTGGGTCAGGTTCAGCGCCTCGGCGGCCTTGTGGAAGCTGCCCAGCCGTGCAGCGGCCTCGAAGCCGCGCAGGGCATTCAGGGGTGGCCAGTGTTTAAGCATGATTGATAAGCCCTGCTGATCAGATGTGCGCTAAATCTATCGTTTGTCGCCGGCCAGGCCTAGCCATAGCATGGGCACCAACACCCGCGACGGCGGGCTTCGTTGATAAAAATCCTTAATAGATCGGAGTTCACTATGCACCTGTCCCTCGACAGCGGCTGGCGTATGCCTGCCGAATGGGCCCGCCACGCGGCAACCTGGATGGTCTGGCCGCACAACCAGGCGCTGTGGGAAAGCGGCTGGAACGTGCGCCTGGCCGACGTCCAGCAGGACTACGCCCGTGTCGCGGCGGCCATTGCCCGCTTCGAGCCGGTGAAAATGGTGGTCGACCCATCCGCTGTCGCCAGCGCCCGCGCCCTGTGCGGCGCCAATATCGAGCTGATCGAACTGGCCGTGGATGACAGCTGGTGCCGGGACAGCGGCCCGAGCTTCATCTGCCACCCGCAGCATGGCCTGGCCGGCCTGAGCTGGCGCTTCAATGCCTGGGGCGGCAAGTCGCAACACAGCCTGGACCGCAGCCTGGGCCGGCGCATCCTCGACCAGCTCGGCCTGGACGGCTTCAGCACCTCGCTGTGCAACGAAGGCGGTGCGATTCATGTGGACGGCGAAGGTACGCTGATCACCACCGAATCGGTGCTGCTCAACCCCAACCGCAACCCTGGCGTGAGCAAGGCCGAGTTCGAGGCCTGCTTTGCCCGCCACCTAGGCATCCGCAAGACCATCTGGCTTCCGGGCGACCCGCAATACGTGACCGGCGACATGACCGACGGCCACGTCGATGGCGTATGCGCCTTCGCCCGCCCAGGCGTGCTGCTGGTCGATGCCACCCATGACCAGCACTCGGTATACGCCGAAGTGGTGCGGGAAAACCGCAGTGCGCTGGAACTGGCCACCGACGCCCAAGGCCGCCACTTCGAACTGCTCGACCTGTACGAAGCCAGCGCCGCCGTCGACCAGGACGCCGAAGTGTTCTGTGCCTCCTACACCAACTTCTACATCGCCAATGGCGCGATCATCATGCCAGCCTACGGCATCGCTGCCGATCAGGAGGCTGCGGCACAACTGGCACACGCCTTCCCCGGCCGGGAGATCGTGCCGGTGCGCATCGACCACATTGCCTACGGCGGTGGCGGCATTCATTGCATCACCCAGCAGCAGCCCGAGGTGCAGCCATGAGCCGGCTGCGTATCGCCACCACGCAGATGCCGTGCAGCTGGAACCTGCCAGGCAACCTCGACCGCGCCGAACAGCTGGTGCGCCAGGCCGCCGCCAAAGGCGCCCAGGTAATCCTGCTGCAGGAGCTGTTCGCCACCCCGTACTTTTGCATCGAGCAGGACCACCAGCACCAGGCCCTCGCCCAGCCCTACCCCGACAGCCCGATCCTGCAGCGTTTCGCGGCACTGGCCGGCGAACTGGGCGTGGTGCTGCCGCTGAGCTGGTACGAGCGCGCCGGCAATGCCTTCTTCAACTCGCTGACCGTGGCCGACGCCGACGGCCGCCTGCTTGGCGTGTACCGCAAGACCCACATCCCCAATGCCATCGGCTACCAGGAGAAGGAATACTTCAGCCCCGGCGATACCGGTTTCAAGGTCTGGGACACCGCCTTCGGCCGCCTGGGCATCGGCATCTGCTGGGACCAGTGGTTCCCCGAAACGGCCCGCTGCCTGGCACTGATGGGTGCCGAAGTATTGCTGTTCCCCACCGCCATCGGCTCCGAGCCCGGCTGCGCCGAGCTGGACTCGCGCGACCATTGGCAGGTGGCCATGCGCGGCCACGCTGCCGCCAACCTGCTGCCGGTGGTGGCGGCCAACCGCGTTGGCGAGGAAGTCGCCGCCAGCGACGTAGCGTTGGCCATGCGCTTCTACGGCTCGTCGTTCATCTGCGACCACAAGGGCGCCATGCTCGCCGAAGCCGACCGCGACAGCAGCGGTATCTGGCTGCACGACCTGGACCTGGCCGGCATGCGCGAAGACCGCCTGAGCTGGGGTATCTACCGTGATCGCCGCCCGGAAATGTACGCGCCGCTGCTGACCCTGGACGGCTCCCACCCACACCCCTTGATGAGGGCCTGAGCATGAAACGCCACGTTCTAGCCGCATTGGCGCTGGCCGTCTGCGCCAGCCAGGCCCATGCCGAGCAGCCGGTGCTGCGCCTGTACAACTGGGCAGACTATTTTGCCGAGGACACCCTCAAGCAGTTCACCGCCGAAACCGGTATCCAGGTGATCTACGACGTGATGGACGGCAGCGAAGTGCTGGAAGCCAAGCTGATGTCCGGGCGCAGTGGCTACGACCTGGTGTTCCCCGGCGACACCGTTGCCGAGCGGCTGATGCGCGCCGGCAGCTTGCAGCCACTGGACCACAGCCGCCTGGAAGCACTCGACGATATCGAACCGGGCCTGCGCAAGCTGCATGCCCAGTACCCCAAGGCCAGCCAAGCCACCGTGCCCTATACCTGGGGCACCATCGGCCTGACAGTGAATGCCGACAAAGTCCGCCAGCGCATGCCCGATGCGCCGCTGGACAACCTCGACCTGCTGTTCAAGCCGGAGCTGGCCGCCAAGTTCGCCGACTGCGGCATCTCGGTGATCGACTCACCCGACGAAGTGCTGGCCGTGGTCCTCAATTACCTGGGCCGCGAGCCACGCAGTGCCAAGCGTGAAGATCTGGCTGCCGCCAGCGAGTTGCTCAAGGCCATTCGCCCGTATGTGCGCAAGTTCCAGTCGCAACCTGTGACCGAACTGGTCAACGAGAACCTGTGCCTGTCACTGGGCTACAGCGGCGATGTGGTCCAGGCGCAGCGCACTGCCGAGGCCGCAGGCAAGCAGCTGGACTTCCAGTACCGCGTGCCGCGCCAGGGCACCACGGTGTGGATGGATACCATGGCCATTCCGGCCGATGCCAAGCACCCGGAATACGCCTATCGTTTCATCAACTTCGTCATGCGCCCGGCGAACATGGCTGCGATCAGCAACTTCACCGGCTACCCCACGGCCAGCGCCAAGGCGCGCCAGGCGGTGGACCCGCGTATGCGCGACAACCCCGATATCTACCTCGACCAAGCCACCTATGCCCGGCTGATCCCGGGCCGCGATATTCCACAGGCCGACATGCGTGCACGCATGCGCGTGTGGACACGTTTCAAGACTGCACAGGACTGAGCCATGCCAAGCCGTAGAACCTTCCTGCAACTGTCGCTGGCCGCCAGCCTTGGCGCCGGCCTTGGCCTGCCGCTGGGGCTGGCCCGCGCCGAAGAACCGGGGCGCTGGTTCATGCCCGACGAGGGCGAGCCACAGCAACGTGCGTTCATCGCCTTTGGCGCCCAGGATGCGATCTGGGAGGACTTCACTGCCGATGTGCAGGCCGCCCTAGGCCGCATCGCCCAGGCGATCGCGCGTTATCAGCCGCTGACGGTGTTTTGCCGGGCCAGCGAACGCGCGCTGGCCGAGCAGCATTGCGGCAAGCACAACACCCATTTTGTCGAGTGCCAACTGGATGACATCTGGATGCGCGACATCGGCGCCAACTTTGTCGTCGACGATGACGGTGCCCTGGCGGCGGTGGACTTCAACTTCAATGGCTGGGGCAACAAACAGCGCCACCGCAACGATGCCCAGCTGGCCAAGCGTGCCGCCACGCTGGCCGGCGCTCGCTACCAGCGCAGCGAGCTGGTGGGTGAAGGTGGCGCCATCGAGGTGGATGGGCATGGCACCGGCATCATGACCGAAAGCAGCTGGATCAATGCCAACCGCAACCCGGACTGGAGCAAGGCCGAAGTCGAGGCCGAGCTCAAGGCGCGCCTGGGTTTGAGCAAGATCATCTGGTTGCCGGGCATCGCTGGTGAAGACATCACCGATGGGCATGTGGACTTCTATGCGCGCTTCGTACGGCCAGGGGTAGTGGTTGCCAACCTGGACAACGACCCGGACTCGTATGACCACGCGGTGACGCGCAAGCACCTGGAGATTCTCAAGCGCGCCACCGATGCCGAGGGGCGCAAGTTGCAGATACACGTGGTGTCGCCGCCGATGCACGGCCGGCGCAACAGGTTCAGCAAGGGCAACAGCGACTTTGCGGCGGGGTACATCAATTACTTCGTGATCAATGGAGCGATCATTGCGCCACAGTTTGGTGATGGGCCGGCAGACGAGAAAGCCCGGGCGCTGCTGGCGGGGCTGTATCCGGGGCGGGAAATCGTGCAGCTGGATATCGATGCGATCGCGGCCGGGGGTGGGGGGATTCACTGTGTGACCCATCAGTGCCCAGCAGTTTGAATGATGTTGCCTGACCAGGCCTCTTCACGGGCTTGCCCGCGCCCACAGGGACCGCACACATCTTGAGGGCTGTGATGTACCTGTGGGAGCGGGTTCATCGAGGCGTCGAACCGCCGCGAAGAGGCCGGTGCAGGCTCCCTCAATCACGGTGCCGCCGGCGCCCGGTGATCATCGACAATGGCAGGTTTTCGCGCAGGCGCACACTCTCTACGATGGCGCCCAGCACATGCACGCAAACCAGCACCAGCACCGCATTGGCCAGCCAGCTGTGCACGTCCATCGGCCAGTCGACGCCCCACAACGCGTCCACCTCCTGTGAGGCCCAGCCGGTCAAGCCAAGGCCAGTGATGCCGATCAACATCAGCACCATCACCAGGGCGCCAATCGGCGAATGCCCCATGCCATGGACATGCTCCCCACGCAGCAGATCCCGGGCATGCCCGGCCACGCTCGACGGCGTTGGCCAGAAATCAGCCCAGCGCGCGCTGCGTGGCCCGACAAACCCCCAGACCACACGGACCACCACGCAGGCCAGTGCGTAGTAGCCCAGCCACTGGTGCCAATCATCGCCCTCTTCGTTGAAAAAGTAGTTGGCGAAAAACACTATCGCGATCGACAGGTGGATCAGCCGCAGGAGCGGGTCCCACAGTTGCACCGTGCCGTCGCTGTTCACTCGTGATACTCGGTCTTGATTGCCTTGCCAGTCACGGGGTCATGGTAGATCTCGACCTTCTTGCCATCCTTGTCGAAGCCATAGATCTCATAGCAGTTGCCCTTGGTGACCTTGAACTTGTTGATCTTGTAGCCCTGTTCCTTTAGCTGGGCCTGGAATTTTTCCTGGTCTTGCCAGGTGCTTTTATCTGCGGTGGTGCATTCGGTAGCGGCAAATGCGGTGCTGCTGCCAATCAGCAGGGTTAGGGCCATCAATCTGCGCATGGGCATGAGCTCCATTCAGGTGAGTGATACAGCACGCTCCTTAGCTTAGATGTGGGGGCCGCTTTACGCCCATTCATTTGCTTTCCGGATCAATCACAAAGAAAAACAAACTTAACAAATGAGCCAAAGCCACCGATGCTTGAGGCATTACGCCCATCGCACGGAGAACAACAACATGAATGACGTGGTCATCGTCGCCGCAACCCGTACCGCCATTGGCAGCTTCCAGGGTGCCCTGGCCAGTGTGCCAGCGGTCGACCTGGGTGCCGCTGTGATCAAGCGCCTGCTGGAGCAGACCGGGCTAGACCCGGCGCAGGTTGACGAAGTGATTCTCGGCCAGGTGCTCACCGCCGGCGCCGGGCAGAACCCGGCACGCCAGGCCGCGATCAAGGCCGGCCTGCCCTTCAGCGTACCGGCACTGACCCTGAACAAGGTTTGCGGCTCGGGCCTCAAGGCCCTGCACCTGGCAGCTCAGGCGATCCGCTGCGGTGACGCCGAAGTGGTGATCGCCGGAGGCCAGGAGAACATGAGCCTGGCCCCTTACGTGATGCCCTCGGCCCGTACCGGCCAGCGCATGGGCCATGGCCAGCTGATCGACAGCATGATCACCGATGGCCTGTGGGATGCCTTCAACGACTACCACATGGGCATCACCGCCGAAAACCTGGTGGACAAGTACGGCCTCAGCCGCGAACAGCAGGACGCCTTCGCCGCCGAATCGCAGCGCAAAGCGGTGGCGGCAATCGAGGCCGGCCGCTTCAATGATGAAATCACCCCGATCGTGCTGCCGCAGAAAAAGGGCGAGCCCAAGGTGTTCGCACGTGACGAGCAGCCACGCGCAGACACCTCCGCCGAATCCCTGGGCAAACTGCGCCCGGCGTTCAAGAAGGACGGCAGCGTCACCGCTGGCAATGCCTCCAGCCTGAATGATGGCGCTGCCGCCGTGCTGCTGATGAGTGCTACCAAGGCCAAGGCCCTGGGCCTGCCGGTGCTGGCGAAGATCACGGCCTATGCCAGTGCTGGTGTAGACCCGGCAATCATGGGCATTGGCCCGGTTTCGGCAACCCAGCGCTGCCTGGACAAGGCCGGCTGGCAGTTGGCCGAACTGGACCTGATTGAAGCCAACGAAGCCTTTGCCGCGCAAGCGCTGGCCGTGGGCAAGGCGCTGGAGTGGGATGCTGCGCGGGTCAACGTGAATGGTGGGGCGATTGCCCTGGGCCACCCGATTGGTGCTTCCGGGTGCCGGGTGCTGGTGACACTGCTGCACGAGATGATCAAGCGCGATGCCAAGAAAGGTTTGGCAACCTTGTGCATTGGCGGTGGGCAAGGGGTGGCCTTGGCCATCGAGCGTTGATCACCGCTTGACTTGAACAGGCCCGCGAAGGGGCCGGGCCTGTTTACCGAGCACCCTTAGGCTTCAGAACCGCTCATCGGCAATAGCCGGCAAGGTCAGCTCGCGCACATAGCTCGCCGCCGACAGCTCCAGCAGCGTGCGCACCATCAGCACCACATCATGCAGCGGTATCAGCCCCCCTTCCCCACGCGCCGCTGCCTCGGCCAACGGCACTTCCAGGCTGTCTTCGGTGTTCAGGTACCCCAGGTTCAAGCACGTCACTCCAAGGCCCTGCCCCCGATAACCTTCGCGCAAGGCCTCGGCAATGCCGCGCAGGGCGAACTTGGAGGCAGCGAAGGTCACTTCCGGCCGGCCACTCTGGGGCAGGCCCGAAGTGGAACCGGTGAGAATGATCCGTGGTTTTTCGCTTTTGAGCAGCTGCGGCAGCAAGCGCTTGATCAGCAGGATGGTCGCGGTGATATTGCAATCGACCATGCGCTGCAATTCCACATCTTGGTCGGCAAGGAAGCTGTAGTGCGCTTCGAAGGCCTCGGTTTCCCACAGGCCGAGGTTGTAGATCAGCGTATCCACACCGCCATCGGCCAGTGCTCGGGCAATCGCCTCGACAGCAGTGGCCGGCTGGCCGAGATCGGCTTCGATCCACTGGGCCTCGATATCCTTGCCGATGTTTACTGCCGCTGGTTTGCTGCGAGACACGCCGATCAATGTATCGCCCGGTTTGCCCAGCCCCTCCATCAAGGCCTTGCCCAGGCCCTTGCTTGCACCAACTACCAGAACTCGCATCGCATCACTCCCTGTGGATTTGGTCGGAGTCGGCATTCTAGGGAGTTTTGCAGCGCCTGTAGCGGCCTCTTCGCGGGTAAACCCGCTCCTACAGCGACCGCACATGTTTCAAGGTTTGTGTAGGAGCGGGCCTGCCGGCGAAGAGGCCGGCACCGTCAGCAAATGATCAAGCCGCGACTCGGTACTGCTCCAGCGAAGCAGCCAGCAACGCAACTTCCTGGCACTTCTGCACGGCCAGGTCCACCGGGCTGTGCAGCAACGAGCATGATGGCGCCAGCCACAGCCGATCACCCAGGCGTTCGTGGGCATCGCGCAGCAGATCCGGGGTGTACCCCACATCACAAGGCGCGGCGTTGCGGCCATCGACCAGGCCCAACGACAACACCTTGTAAGCGGGCAAGCGGTCGAGCATGGCCTGGTACTGCTCGGGAGCCTGTACCAGGTCGATGTGCAGGCCATCGACCGGCAGGTTGGCAGCCAGGCCGAGGTTGCCATCGAGGCCACCGGAGTAGGTGGCGATCAGCTTTTTCAACGGTGCGCGCTGAAGGATGTTGTAGACGCGCTCGTAGGCGTTTTTCCAATCCTGCGGCAGCTCCTGGGCGAGGATCGGCTCATCGATCTGCACCCATTCGACGCCCTGGGCAGCCAGGCAGTTGAGGGCATGGTCATACAGGGGCAGCAGGCGGTCGAGCAGCTCCAGCTTGTCGAAGTCACTGCCCTGGGCTTGACCCTGCCACAGGTAGGTCAATGGGCCGATCACCACCGGCTTGACCGCATGGCCCAGGGCTTTGGCTTGTTCCACTTCCTCGAAAAGCTGCTCCCAGTTCAGGGCGAACTGTTGGTCATCGGCGGTCAGCGCATGGTCATACTGGGCGGCGTTGCCGACTGGCAACAGTTCAATACCGGCGTCTTTCTGCACTTGCCAGTGGCGGGCCCGCAGCTCTCGGTCGCGGCCGGTGGTTGGAAAGCCCAGGTTGTGTGCCAGTGCCATGTCTTGTCCCTTCAGCATGCTCAAATTAATGAAGGGATTTTCCGGGTGATGGGGTATTGAGACAAACTCATTAAATTTGAGATGAACTCAAGAAATTCTCATGATCATGGTTTTGCATGGGCAGTGCCGGCCCTTTCGCGGGTAAACCCGCTCCTACAGGAATTTCATGATCTTCGGTGAATGCAGTACCCGCGAAAGGGCCAGCACAGGCAAACATCCATGTCTCATTCAGAGCACCACCCTGCGCATCCGGACATGACCTTGCCCGCCTTCTGCCGCACAATGCCACCCTGACCACACCAGGTACCCGGCCCCATGAGCCTGCTGAAAACCGCGCTGCGCGAAAACACCTTCGTCTGCGTCATGGAGTTCGTCCCCAAGCCCTCCGCAGAACGCTTCGCCGCCATGCAGGCGATCATGGCCCGTGCGCACCTGTGTGGCTGGCCGATGACCGTGGCCATCGGCGACCGCGTCGGTAGCCCGCTGGACATGTCGCCGCAGGATGCACTCGCCTCTTTCGCCAACCCGGTGCCTGCCCTGCCGCATTTCTCCGGCAAGGACCGTGAACGCCACCACCTGCTCGCCCAACTGCAACGCATGGACGCCGCCGGCCTTGACCAGCTGTTGCTGTTGACTGGCGACCGCCTGCCCGGCCATGAGCCTGGCCAGCGCCCGGTGCGCTACCTGGAGTCGGTCGCCGCCCTGCAGATCGCCCGCCAGGCCTGCCCGCACTGGCTGCTCGGCGCGGCGCTGAACCCGTTCAAGTACTGCGAGGAAGAAGGTGGCGCCCAGTACTTCAAAGCCGAGAAAAAACTGGCGGCGGGTGCTGACTTTCTCACCCTGCAACTGGGTTTCGATGCTGCCAAGCACCAGGAGGCCATGCACTGGATGAGCCGCCAGGCCACGCCCAAGCCGATGCTGGCCTGCCTCATGAGCCTCACCCACGGCCGCGCGGCGATGCTCGACCACGTGGCCGGCGTTACCGTCACGCCGTCCATGCGCGACATGCTTGAAGCGGAAGCCGCGCAGTCCAAGGCCTTTGCCCAAACGCGCAGCGTCGACCGCCTGGCCTTGCAGATCATTGGCGTGAAGCTGATGGGTTACGCCGGTGTGCACCTGTCGGGGGTCCACGAGCTCAAGCAATTGCTGGCCCTGGAAAAGCGCATCGAGCATTGGCAAGCGCAGGTCCACACACTGCAACAATGGGCACCCGCCTGGCACGCCAGCTGGCAGATGCCCGGCCTGCCGGCAGTGATCTTCCACCCGCCACAGGCGGGCTGGCGCCAAGGTGAGTCACGGGTCGATGCTTCGTTCAAGGAAAAAGCGCGCTATCACCTGATGCACGGCATGCACTCACTGCTGTTCAGCCGCAGCAATAGCCTGAGCAAGGCATTTGGCTGGGCGGTGCGCCAGCCACTTTGGGCTACCCGCGTTGGCGCGCAGGTGCTGCACCAGGTAGAGCGCGCCGTGAAGCGCCCGCTGGTGGGTTGCGATACCTGCGGCCGATGCCGCCTGGAAGACACCCTGTACATCTGCCCGGAAACCTGCCCCAAGGGCTTGGCCAACGGCCCTTGCGGCGGTACGGCGCTTAACCGCTGCGAGTTCGGCGACCGCGAGTGCATCCACAGCGTCAAGTACCGTACCGCCAAGGCCGTGCGGCAAACCGCCGTGCTGACTGAGCGGCTGATCCCGTGCATCGAGGTCGAAACCCGCCACCGCAGCTCATGGCCACAGTGGTTCGCTGCACAAACGCCGCGCCGGCTCAGCCCACAGCCAGCGCCTCGAACCCAGCCCGAATCGTAGCCTCGGGCAGTTCGTCGGCGATGAATACCATCACGCTCTCGCGGACCTCACCTTCGGCCCACTCGGCGTCCCAGTCAAAACCGTAAAGCTTGAGCACGCCCTGGAACACCAGCTTGCGCTCTTCACCGGCAATGTTCAGCACGCCCTTGTAGCGCAACAACTGCTTACCGTGGGTTTCCAGCAGCGCGTTCATGAAGTTGCTGAGGCGGTCGATATCCAGCGCGGTTTCCGTGCGCAGCACCAATGTGGAGATGCGGTCCGGGGTAGCGGGCTTGAGCAACGGGCGCAGTGCTGGCTTCAGGTTCGCACCCAGATCCGGGTTCAGGTTGAAACCACGCACATCGAGCAGTTCCGCCAAGTCGATGCGACCATGCTCGACCACGCGGATCGCAGCCCGGCCATTGATGCGTACCAGGCGCTCGCGCAGGGCTTCTACCGCAACCGGCTCGACCAAATCGGTCTTGCTCAACAGCAGGCGATCGGCGAAACCGACCTGGGCCTGGGCGATGGCCTGGGTCAGGTGCAATTCGGCATGAGCGGCATCGACCAAGGTGATGATGCCGTCGAGGATGTAGCGCTCACGCAGCTCCTCGTCGATGAAAAAGGTTTGCGCCACTGGCGCCGGGTCGGCCAGGCCTGTGCATTCGATCACCAGGCGGTCGAAGGCGATTTCACCGGCATCCAGGCGTTCGAGCAACAAGTACAGGGCGCGGGTCAGGTCGCCGTGGATGCTGCAGCACACGCAGCCGTTGGCCAGGGTCATCACCTGCACCGGCTCGTCGCCCAGCAGCTGGCTGTCGATGCCGGCCTCGCTGAATTCGTTTTCGATCACGGCGAGTTTCAGGCCGTGCTCGGCCTTGAGCATGTGCTTGAGCAAGGTGGTCTTGCCGGCACCGAGGAAGCCAGTGAGTACGGTTACGGGAATAGGCGTCTGCACGCAGAACATCTCCTGTGCAGTGGATTTCTGGAAGGTGGGCGCAACCCCTGTAGGAGCGGCCTTGTGTCGCGATAGGGCCGCAAAGCGGCCCCAGCGGTAGTTGTTCCAAAGCAGAGAATGTGGGGCCGCTGCGCGATCCTATCCGACCGGTCCGGCGCCCCGGCAAGGCCGCTCCCACAAGGCCCGCGCCAGCCGATCAGGCTAGCGCGGGCCGTTCGTTAGCAGCACTTGGGCCCGGACTTGCCACCGTATCGAGCTTCCTGCCGTTCGCGGAAGAACTCCTCGTACGTCATGACCGGCTTGTCCGGGTGCGTCTTCTGCATGTGCTCGACATAGTTGTCGTAGTCGGGCATGCCGACCATCAGGCGGGCTGCCTGCCCCAGGTATTTACCCAGTCGACCCAGGTCGTTGAACATCGCAGCAGTCCTCTCAAGCGTCAGGCAGGGCCTGGAAAGGGGTTTCCTTGTCGGTGCGCTCTTTGCGGCCGAGGGCGGCGTAGCCGACCTTGAGGGCAAAGAACAGCACGCTGAACACCACCACCAGGAACAGGATAGTCAGCCCGGCGTTGGTGTAGGCGTTGAAGATCACGTGCTGCATCTGCCCGATGTCCTTGGCCGGGGCCAGTACCTGGCCGGCGTCCAGGGCGGTGCTGTATTTCTTGGCCAGGGCCAGGAAACCAACAGCCGGGTTCGGGTCGAACAGCTTGATCAGGCCTGCCGCAGTGGTGCAGATCAGCAGCCAGGCCGCCGGCAGCAGGGTGACCCAGATGTAGCGCTCGCGCTTCATCTTGATCAGGACCACGGTGCCGAGCATCAGGGCGATACCGGCCAGCATCTGGTTGGAGATACCAAACAGCGGCCACAGGGTGTTGATGCCGCCCAGCGGGTCGATCACGCCTTGGTACAGCAGGTAACCCCACAGCGCCACGCAACCACCGGTGGCAAGCAGGTTGGCACCCCACGACTCGGTACGCTTCAGGGCTGGCACGAAGCTGCCCAGCAGGTCTTGCAGCATGAAGCGCCCGGCACGGGTACCGGCGTCTACTGCGGTAAGGATGAACAGCGCCTCGAACAGGATCGCGAAGTGGTACCAGAAGGCCATGGTGTTTTCACCCGGCAGCACCTGGTGCAGGATCTGTGCGATGCCCACTGCCAGGGTTGGCGCACCACCGGCACGGGCCAGGACGGTGTGCTCGCCGATGTCGCGGGCGACAGCTTCGAGTTGCTCGGGGGTAATCAGGAAGCCCCAGCTGCTGACCGTCTGCGCTACCGACGCAACGTCGGCGCCGACCACCGCGGCCGGGCTGTTCATGGCGAAGTACACGCCCGGCTCGATCACCGATGCGGCGACCATGGCCATGATGGCGACGAACGACTCCATCAGCATGCCGCCGTAGCCGATGTAGCGGGCGTTGGTTTCGTTGTCCAGCAACTTGGGCGTGGTCCCCGAGGAGATCAACGCGTGGAAGCCAGACACCGCACCACAGGCGATGGTGATGAACAGGAACGGGAACAGGGTGCCCTTCCACACCGGGCCAGTGCCGTCGGTGAACTGGGTGAGCGCCGGCATTTTCAGCTCGGGCGCGATGATCAGGATGCCGATGGCCAGGCCCACGATGGTGCCGATTTTCAGGAAGGTCGACAGGTAGTCACGCGGTGCCAACACCAGCCATACCGGCAGCACGGCCGCGACGAAGCCGTAGCCCACCAGCATCCAGGTGATCTGCACGCCAGTGAAGGTGAATGCCGGGCCCCAGACCGGATCAGCGGCAATCTGGCCCCCCAGCCAGATAGAGCCCAACAGCAGTACCACGCCCATGACCGAGATCTCGCCAATGCGGCCCGGGCGGATGTAGCGCATGTAGATGCCCATGAACATGGCAATCGGGATGGTCGCCATCACCGTGAACATGCCCCACGGGCTTTCAGCCAGGGCCTTGACCACGATCAGCGCCAGCACCGCAAGGATGATGATCATGATCAGGAAGCAGCCGAACAGGGCGATGGTGCCCGGTATGCGGCCCATCTCCTCGCGCACCATGTCGCCCAGCGAGCGGCCGTTGCGGCGGGTGGACAGGAACAGAACCATGAAGTCCTGCACTGCACCGGCCAGCACTACGCCGGCGATCAGCCACAGCGTGCCGGGCAGGTAGCCCATTTGCGCAGCGAGTACCGGGCCAACCAGTGGGCCGGCGCCAGCGATAGCGGCGAAGTGGTGACCGAAGAGAATGTGTTTGTTGGTCGGGACGTAGTCCAGGCCGTCATTGTTGAGCACCGCAGGGGTAGCGCGGCGCGGGTCGAGTTGCATCACCTTGGTGGCGATGAACAGGCTGTAGTAGCGATAGGCGACCAGGTAGATGGCCACTGCCGCGACCACGATCCACAAGGCGTTGATCGCCTCGCCGCGACGCAGGGCAACCACACCCAGCGCGCAGGCTCCTATGACTGCCAGCGCCAGCCACGGAATGTGGCGTAGCAGGCTATTATTGTTGTTCATGGTTAGCTTCCAGCTGGTGGATTGGAAAGACCGCCCACCGAGTCTAGGGCGAGTCATCGCGCATTGCCACACTTGCTTTGGTCTAGAGCCTCTGCGGCCAGATTGCGGTACCTGATGCACATACCACTCTAACTATAGTCAGGATGTCACCTTAGGACCTATCCGAGGATCTATCCCATGAGCGATCACGACGAACGCCGCCGCTTCCAGCGTATCCAGTTCGACGCCCCGACCAGGCTATGCCAGGGCGAGCGTTGCTGGGAGGTGAAACTGCTCGACCTGTCTCTCAAGGGCATGCTGGTCGAATGCCCGAAGCCCTGGGACGCCGACCTGACCCAGGATTTCGAGGCGTACATCCTGCTCAATGACAAAGTGACCGAAGTGCAGATGCAGGTTGAACTGCGCCACGAAGAACCCCACCGGCTGGGCTTCATTTGCCTGTACATCGACATCGATTCGATGTGCCATTTGCACCGTCTTGTGGAATTGAACGTGGCCAACAGCACCGAAATGATGCGTGAGCTGCGCGAACTGATCGAATAATGAAATCTCTTAGCTAGCTACTAGCTTTCCCGCCTGGTGTTTCCTGTCTACCCAGACAGCTTTAAGTCTGGGTAGCAACTCTTTGTACACACCCCTCTAGAACAGCTTCTGACGAGTTGGTACGCCTTCTGCATTGGGTTTTCGCACACCCTGCGGTCGCCACTGTGCGCGCTCCGATCAAAATATTGTATACAATTCTTGTGGCAATCATTTATAGGAAGTGTCTACAGTAGCAACACAAAAATAAACAGAGAGCCTGCTCCATGACTACGTCCCCTAGCACGTCTCCCGCCAAGCGCCCCGAGGATGAAAACCTCGGCCTTGGGGCCAACCTGGCCTATGGTCTGCAGCACGTACTGACCATGTACGGGGGGATTGTCGCGGTACCCCTGATCCTGGGCCAGGCCGCAGGCCTGAATGGCGCCGAAATCGGCATGCTGATCGCCGCCTCGTTGTTTGCCGGTGGCCTGGCCACCCTGCTGCAGACCCTGGGCCTGCCGTTTTTCGGCTGCCAATTGCCGCTGGTACAGGGCGTGTCGTTCGCGGGTGTAGCGACCATGGGCGCGATCCTCAGCAGCGAGGGCGGCGGTGGCCTGCCTGGCGTGCTGGGCGCGGTCATGGCGGCCTCGCTGATCGGCTTCCTGATCACCCCGGTGTTCTCGCGCATTACCAAGTTCTTCCCACCACTGGTAACCGGTATCGTAATCACCACCATCGGCCTGACCCTGATGCCGGTGGCTGCCCGCTGGGTGATGGGCGGCAACAGCGCCTCGCCGGAATTCGGCAGCGTGGCCAACATCGGCCTGGCCGGGCTGACCTTCGCCATCGTGCTGCTGCTGAGCAAGCTGGGCAGCGCGACCATTTCGCGCCTGTCGATCCTGCTGGCCATGGTGGTTGGTACCCTGATCGCCTGGGCGCTGGGCATGACCGACTTCAGCAAGGTCAGCGAAGGCCCGATGTTCGCCTTCCCCACACCGTTCCACTTCGGCATGCCGGAATTCCACATCGCCGCGATCCTGTCGATGTGCATCGTGATCATGGTGACCCTGGTGGAAACCTCGGCCGACATTCTGGCCGTGGGTGAAATCATCGAGACCAAGGTCGACTCCAAGCGCCTGGGCAACGGCCTGCGCGCCGACATGGCGTCGAGCATCCTGGCGCCGATCTTCGGCTCGTTCACCCAGAGCGCATTCGCCCAGAACGTCGGCCTGGTGGCCGTGACCGGGGTCAAGAGCCGTTACGTGGTGGCTACCGGTGGCGTGATCCTGGTGGTGCTCGGCCTGCTGCCGATCATGGGCCGGGTGATTGCCGCAGTGCCTACCCCGGTACTGGGCGGCGCCGGCATCGTGCTGTTCGGCACCGTGGCGGCCAGCGGTATCCGCACCCTGTCCAAGGTCAGCTACAAGAACAACGTCAACCTGATCATCGTCGCCGCCTCGCTGGGCTTCGGCATGATCCCGATTGCCGCACCGACCTTCTACCACCACTTCCCTAACTGGTTCGAGACCATCTTCCACTCGGGCATCAGCTCGGCAGCGATCATGGCCATCCTGCTGAACCTGATCTTCAACCACTTCACCACCGGCAACTCGGAAAACCAGTCTGTGTTCGCCGCGGCCTACGAGCGCACTATCCAGTATTCGGACATTTCCGCGCTGCGTGATGGCGATTACTTCAAGGATGGCAAGCTGTTCGATGCCGAAGGCAATGAAGTGCCGATGCTGGAGCTGGACGAGCATGGCAATGAAACGGTCAGGCGCACGCCGGTTGCCGAACATTGACCGCTGACTGAGCGGTGAGGTGGGGGCCGACGCGCATCGTCGGCCCCTTTTTCGTTTACCTGTACTGGCTTGCCGGCGATAAGGCCGGGCCTGGATACGAACTACTCGAACAATGCATCCAGTGCCTGCTCCAGTCTGGTTACGGCAATCACCTGCAACCCTGCCGGGGCCTCTTTCGGCGCATTGCCCTTGGGCACGATCGCCCGCTTGAAGCCGTGCTTGGCCGCTTCCTTCAAGCGCTCCTGGCCGCTGGGCACCGGCCGCACCTCGCCCGACAGGCCGATCTCGCCAAACACCAGCAGCCCATGAGCCAATGGCCGGTTGCGCAAGCTGGACATCACCGCCGCCAGCAGTGCCAGGTCCGAAGCCGTCTCCAGTACCTTCACCCCACCCACCACGTTGAGGAACACGTCCTGGTCATGGGTAGGGATACCCCCGTGACGGTGCAGTACCGCCAGCAGCATGGCCAGGCGGTTCTGGTCCAGGCCCAACGTGACCCGGCGCGGGTTGGCCAGGTGGCTGTCGTCGACCAGTGCCTGCACCTCCACCAGCATTGGCCGGGTACCCTCCCAGGTTGCCATCACCACACTGCCCGGTACTTCCTCCTGGGTGCGGTTGAGGAAAATCGCCGACGGGTTGGATACCTCCTTCAGGCCCCGGTCAGTCATGCCGAACACGCCCAGTTCGTTGACCGCGCCAAAGCGGTTCTTCACCGCCCGCAGCAAACGCAGGCGGCCGTCGGACTCGCCTTCGAAATACAACACGGTGTCGACCATGTGCTCCAGTACCCGCGGGCCTGCCAGCGAGCCTTCCTTGGTCACGTGGCCGACCAGGAAGATTGCCGTACCGCTCTGCTTGGCGTAGCGCACCAGCAACGCCGTGCTTTCGCGCACCTGGGCCACGCCGCCGGGCGCCGATTGCAGCTGCTCGGTGAAAATGGTCTGGATCGAGTCGATTACCATTACCCGCGGTTTCTCGACGCGTGCCGTGGCGATGATGGTCTCGATGCAGGTTTCGGTCATCACCTTGAGCTGGTCCTGGGGCAGGCCCAGGCGCCGCGAACGCATGGCCACCTGTTGCTGCGACTCTTCGCCGGTGACATACAGCGCCGGCATGCCCACGGCGATGTTGCACAGGGTTTGCAGCAGGATGGTCGACTTGCCGATGCCGGGGTCGCCGCCGATCAGCACCACCGAACCATCCACCAGGCCACCGCCCAGCACGCGGTCAAGTTCAGTACTGCTGGTGGTGAAACGCGGGATTTCTTCGACGCTGACTTCGGCCAGGGTCTTGATCTGCGCCTGCTGCCCGGTCCAGCCAGCGCGGCCGCTACTGGGCGCAGCGGCGCCGCCGCTTTCGATCATGGTTTCGACCAGGGTGTTCCAGGCCCCGCATTCGCCGCATTGCCCTGCCCATTTCGGGAAGGTCGCGCCGCACTCGGTGCAGCCATACAAGCGCTTGGCCTTGGCCATGGGTGGGGTCTCCTGGAAAAAACCGCCATGATAGCCGAGCAGGACGTGTCTCGAACGCTTCGGGATGCGACAAAACTATTCGTTCTAACCGCAGTCAGTAGCCCTGAACACAACGCATGAAGCGTTTTAGTGGCTTACACTGCGTTAACCTTACCTTTTGTTACAAGGATCTAAACATGGGCATGCTCAATGAGTTCAAGGCCTTCGCGGTCAAAGGCAATGTCGTCGACATGGCGGTTGGTATCATCATCGGCGCAGCCTTCGGCAAGATCGTCTCGTCCTTCGTCGGCGACGTGATCATGCCGCCACTGGGCCTGCTGATTGGTGGTGTGGACTTCAGCGACCTGGCCATTACCCTGAAGGCGGCCGAAGGTGACGTGCCGGCGGTGATGCTGGCGTATGGCAAGTTCATCCAGACCGTGATCGACTTCGTGATCGTGGCCTTTGCCATCTTCATGGGGGTGAAGGTGATCAACCGCCTGAAGCGCGAAGAGGCCGTGGCGCCGACTGCGCCGCCGGTGCCTTCGGCTGAAGAAACCTTGCTGACCGAGATTCGTGATTTGCTCAAGACGCAGAACCAGAATCGCTTGCCATGAGATAGCTGGGGGCGCCGTGCGCCCCTATCGCGACGCAAGGCCGCTCCCACAGGGGCCTGCGTACGCTGAACTATTGTGGGAGCGGCCTTGCTGGGGCGCCGGACCGGTCGGATGGGCCGCAAAGCGGCCCCGACGGGCTTACCAGTAGTTTTCCACAGCCACCTGCCCTGGCCGCTTGCTCAGGCTCAGTTGCAGGTCACGCGCCTTCAGCACCTTGCGCGTCTCGTCGATCATTTCCGGGTTGCCGCACAGCATCACCCGCGAATGCTCGGGTGACAGTTCCAGCCCCGCCGCCTTCTCCAGCTCGCCATTCTCGATCAACGTGGTAATACGCTGGTTCAGTGCCCCCGGGTGCTGTTCACGGGTCACAACCGGAATGAACTGCAATTTGCCGGCGAACTCGGCCAGGTAATCGCGCTGCTCCAGCCCGGCGATTTCATCCACGTAAGCCAGTTCCTTCGCTTCACGAACCGAATACACCAGCTTGATGCTGTCGAAACGTTCCCAGGCTTCGAAGTCCTGCAGGATCGACATAAATGGCGCAATGCCTGTACCGGTGGCCAGCAGCCACAGGTCACGGCCACCGACGAAGCGATCAAGGGTAAGGAAGCCGAAGGCCTGGCGGTCGATCAGCAGGGTATCGCCTGCACCTAGCCGGCTCAGTTCACTGGTGAATTCGCCACCCGGCACCACGATGGAGAAGAAGTCGAGGTGCTCGTCATGCGGTGCGCTAACCATGGAATAGGCACGCCAAACCACGCTGCCATCAGCCTTGGTCACGCCCAGGCGGGCAAACTGGCCGGAGCGGAAGCGGAACCCGGCATCGCGCGTGACCCGCAGGCTGAAGAGGTTCGGCGTCAGCGGCTGAACATCAAGCAGGGTCTGGCGGGTGAACTTTTCGGCGCTAGCGGTCATATCGGGCTCCAAGTTTGGCGTGTGCACAGTGTCGCCTAAACCGGCCTGGATAAAAACCACCGCTTTGTAGGGCCTCATCTACGGTGATCGTGCCGAAGTCGCAGAAAAACCTGATCGCTATAACAAAAAAATCCCAACAACATGGTAGGACTTTTCCTACAATCTTCCGGGTACCCAAACGGATTGGATCCTGCGCCCCCTAGGAGTGTTTCAGATGCTTCACTGGAAACCCGAGCATCTTCATGCGTTCGTCAGTGAACGCAGCCCACGGAAGCTGTTCGACATCGCAGTGCACCTGGCACAAGACCTGGGCATGGATTACCTTGGGCTGAACATTCGCATCCAGATCGCTACGCAGACGCCCAGGGTCTACCTCTACAGCAACTACCCGGACGAGTGGATCGAACGCTACCAGCGCGACGATTTCTACAAACAGGACCCCGCCGCCAACGTCAGTCACAGTTCAACCATGCCGGTGCTGTGGACCGACGATCTGTATCGTGATGCCCCGCATTTTCGTGAAGCAGCCTGCCAGCACGGCCTGCGTCACGGCTGGACGCAGTCTTTGCACGACCTGCAGCACAACGAGAGCCAAGTCAGCGTGGCCAGGCCCAACGGCAACATCGCCATCCAGGAACTCTACGACAAGGCCGGAAGTGTCCAGTGGCTGTGCCACACCCTGCACGCGGTGTTGGGCGAGCACCACCTGAACGCGCTGTGCCCGCCTCAACCGAAAATGAGCGAGCGCGAACTGGAGGTACTGAAATGGTCGGCCGCCGGCAAGACCGCTGCCGACGTGGCCTGCATCCTGTCACTGTCGCAAAGCACGGTGAACTTCCATATTCGCAGCGTGATTACCAAGACCAACGCTGCCAACAAGGCCGGCGCCATCGCCATCGCCGCCCTGCGCGGCTGGATCTGACCGGCAAACCTGCGACCTTGGGCAAAGCCCTGTAGAATCGCCCGGCAAAGCCCGGGGCGAACCGCAACGGGCAGTTTCATACCCGAGCCAGACGCCATGCCCCTGTTGACCACCCCCTACGCCGAACTCGACTTGATCCGCCAGCCGGAGCAGGCCAACGACCCGTTGCAGGCTTTCGATGCCGCCGACGAGTACCTGCTTGCGCAGCTGCACGAACAGGCACCTGACGCCAACTGCCGAGTACTGGTGCTCAACGACAGCTTCGGCGCCCTGGCCGCCAGCCTGGCGGGCCAGCTGCAGGTGACCAGCAGCGGCGATTCGCACCTGGCGCACCTGGCCCTGGAGAAGAACCTGGCGCGCAATGGCCTGCCGTTCGACAGCGTGCCGTTCGTGCCGGCCAGCGAACACTGGCAGGGCCCGTTCGACCGGGTGCTGGTGCGCGTGCCCAAGACCCTGGCCCTGCTCGAAGAGCAACTGGTCCGCCTGCAAGGCCAGCTGGCACCCGGTGCACAAGTGATTGCCGGGGCAATGATCAAGCACCTGCCACGGGCAGCCGGTGAGCTGATGGAGAAGTACATCGGCCCGGTGCAGGCTTCGCTGGCACAGAAAAAGGCCCGTTTGCTGACGGCAACGGTGGCCGAACGGCCGCTCGCCCGCTCGCCCTACCCTAGCCGCTACCGCCTCGACGCCCCGGCACTGGAGCTGGTCAACCATGCCAACGTATTCTGCCGTGAAGGCCTGGACATCGGCACCCGGGCATTCCTGCCGCACCTGCCTCGCGACTTAGGCCGCGCGCGGGTGGCGGACCTGGGCTGTGGCAACGGCGTGCTGGCGATTGCCAGCGCCCTGGCCAACCCGGATGCCCAGTACACCCTGGTCGACGAGTCATACATGGCGGTGCAATCGGCACGAGAGAACTGGCAGGCTGCGCTGGGCGAGCGCCTGGCGACCTTCGAGGCGGCCGATGGGTTGGCGGGGGTAGAGAAACAATCGTTGGACGTGGTGCTGTGCAACCCGCCGTTCCACCAGCAGCAGGTGGTGGGCGATTTTCTCGCCTGGCGCATGTTCCAGCAGGCACGCGAGGCGCTGGTGGTAGGCGGGGCGCTGCATATCGTGGGTAACCGCCACCTGGGCTATCACAGCAAGCTGGCGCGGTTGTTCCGCGGGGTGGAGCAGGTGGCGGCTACGCCCAAGTTCGTTATCCTGAAAGCCCGCAAATAGGCCATTGGGGCTGCTTTGCAGCCCATCCGACCGGTCCGGCGCCCCGGCAAGGCCGCTCTCACTCCAGATTCTAATCCCCTCTCAAGACACAAGCGGCCTTGTGTCGCGATAGGGGCGCAAAGCGCCCCCATCAATTCAATGGGTGGTCATCCCTGCGGCCCCCATGAACAAGCGCATCACCCAGGCCGCCACCCCCAGCGCCGCCACGCTCATTGCCCAGATCAGCAATAGCCAACCCAGTCGTTGCCACAGCGGCTTCTTGTCTTCCAAGCCATGCTTGCCAGTCATCATGCGGCCCTCCTAGTGATAGCCGTCTTCATGGGTCACCTTGCCGCGGAACACGTAGTAGCTCCAGAAGGTATACATGAGGATGAACGGCAGAATGAACAGTGTGCCCACCAGCATGAAGCCTTGGCTCTGCGGCGGCGCTGCGGCATCCCAGATCGAGATCGACGGCGGGATGATGTTCGGCCACAGGCTGATGCCCAGGCCGCTGTAACCAAGGAAAATCAACACCAGGGTGAGCAGGAACGGCGTGTAGTGCGCATACCGTGCCACCGCCTTCAGCAACCCGTAGAAGGTCACCAGCACCAGCAGCGGCACCGGCATGAACCAGATCAGGTTAGGCATGCTGAACCAACGGTCGGCGATCTGCGGATAAGCGATAGGCGTCCACAGGCTGACGATACCGATCACTACCAGCAGCACCAGCGCCAGCGGCCGAGCCAGGTCATGCATCTTCTGCTGCAGCGGCCCTTCAGTCTTCATGATCAGCCAGGTGCAACCCAGCAGGGTGTAGGCAACGATCAACCCCAAACCGCTAAACAGGCTGAACGGGGTCAGCCAGTCGAGGGTGCCACCGGCGAAATGCCGGTCGACCACCTTGAAGCCCTCCAGGAAGGCGCCCAGCGCCACGCCCTGGAAGAAGGTGGCGATCAGCGACCCCCAGATGAACGCCTTGTTCCAGATATGCCGCTTGTCGGCCTTGGCCTTGAAGCGGAACTCGAAGGCCACGCCGCGGAAGATCAGGCCGATCAGCATCAGGATCAATGGCAGGTACAGCGCCTCAAGTATCACCGAATAGGCCATCGGAAACGCTCCAAACAGCCCGGCACCGCCCAGCACCAGCCAGGTTTCGTTGCCGTCCCACACCGGGGCGACGGTATTCATCATCACATCGCGGTCATGCTCGTCCTTGATGAACGGGAAGAGCATGCCAATCCCCAGGTCGAAACCATCCATCACCACGTACATCATGACGCCGAAGATGATGATCACGGCCCAGATCAGCGGAAGGTCGATTCCCATGGCTCAGTTCCCCTTGCTCAGGCTGGCGGAGTTGGCCTCACGGCCATCATCGGCGGCGGACAGCGGCCGCGCCGGCGTGCGTTGCTGGCCAGGACCACCGGGGTTGTGCTCGTCACCCTCACCGGTCTGCGGCCCTTTGCGCACCAGGCGCATCATGTAGCCAAGGCCAGTGCCGAACAGGGCGAAGTACACCACCACGAAAGCCACCAGGGTGAAGCCGAGCTGGCCGTAGCTGTGGTTGGACACACCGTCCGCCGTGCGCATCAGGCCGTACACCACCCATGGCTGGCGGCCGATCTCGGTGGTGAACCAGCCTGCCAGCAACGCTACCAGCCCTGAAGGCCCCATCCACAAGGCCAGGTACAGGAACGGGCGCGAGGTGTAGAGCGTGCCGCGCTTGCGCAGCCACAGGCTCCACAGGCCAACGAAGATCATCAGCATGCCCAGCCCGACCATGACCCGGAACGACCAGAAAACGATGGTCGAGTTGGGCCGGTCTTCGGGCGGGAACTCCTTCATCGCCGGCACCTGTTTGTCCAGGCTGTGGGTCAGGATCAGGCTGCCGAGCGCCGGGATCTCGATCTTGAAGCGCGTGGTCTCGGCCTTCATGTCGGGGATGCCGAACAAGATCAGCGGGGTTGGCTCGCCGGGCACGTTCTCCCAGTGGCCTTCGATCGCCGCAATTTTCACCGGCTGGTGTTTGAGTGTGTTGAGGCCATGGAAGTCGCCGATCACCGCCTGGATCGGGGCCACGATCAGCGCCATCCACATGGCCATCGACAGCATCTTGCGCACCGCCGGGTTGTCCCGCCCGCGCAACAGGTGCCAGGCCGCCGAAGCACCGACGAAGAACGCGGTGGAAACGAACGCGGCAGTGGCCATGTGCATCAGGCGGTAGGGGAACGAGGGGTTGAAAATAATCGCCAGCCAGTCCACTGGCACTACCCGGCCATCGATGATTTCGTGGCCTTGCGGGGTTTGCATCCAGCTGTTGGAGGCGAGGATCCAGAACGTTGAGACCAACGTGCCGAGCGCCACCATTACCGTGGAGAAGAAGTGCAAGCCACGGCCGACGCGGTTCCAGCCGAACAGCATGACGCCCAGGAAGCCGGCCTCGAGGAAGAAGGCAGTGAGTACTTCGTAGGTGAGCAGCGGGCCCGTGACAGAGCCGGCGAAGTCGGAGAAGCGGCTCCAGTTGGTGCCGAACTGGTAGGCCATGACCAGGCCAGAGACCACGCCCATGCCGAAGTTGACGGCAAAGATTTTCGACCAGAAGTGATAGAGGTCACGGTAGACCTGGTTGTGGGTCCTCAGCCAAAGGCCTTCAAGGACTGCCAGGTAGCTCGCCAGGCCAATGGTGATGGCTGGGAACAGGATGTGGAACGACACGGTAAAGGCAAACTGCATTCGGGCGAGCTCTAAGGCTTCTATTCCGAACATGGTGCTTCCTCTTCAGGTAATCCGGCGTCCGGGCTGGTGGCCCCGTCGCCCACTGCCCCCACGGTAGTCGAGTGCGGCACGTTGGAATTGTTCTGTTCGATCGCAGGGATTCCGGCGCAAAGGCCTGATCGTTACATCTGGAACGATTGATCCAGATCAACGAATGCTAGGAAGCATAGTCCCGAATGGCCCGACGGGGCGTGTGGTTGATTGCCGCGTGACCGGTTGCCCCACCCTCTTTCATAAAGCGTGGAAAAGTGCTGCCCCGGGCAAACAGTAACCGTTTGTTACAAACAGATGATACGCTGCGCACCCCTCTACTGCGCCGAGGCCCCTGGTTTCCGATGTCCGATTCCGCACCGCAGTTGTTGCGTCAGCACCGCCCTTTCCTGGCCTTCTGGCTGGCCCGTGTATTCACCGCCAGCGGCTTCCAGATGCTCACCGTGGCCATTGGCTGGCACCTCTACCAGTTGACCGGCAATGTGCTGGACCTGGGCTTGGTCGGCTTGGTCGAGTTCGCCCCACGGGTACTGTTCATGCTGCACACCGGGCATGTCGCCGACCGCTATGACCGGCGCAAGGTCGCCGCACTGTGCCAGAGCCTGCAGGGGCTGATTGCCCTGGCGCTGGCCGTGGGCAGCGCTACCGACAACGTCACCCGCGAGCTGATCTTCGCCCTGGCCTTCCTGCTCGGTGCCACCCGCTCGTTCGAAATGCCGGCGACCCAGGCGCTACTGCCCAACGTGGTGCCAGTCGGGCTGTTCCCGCGGGCAGTGGCGGCTTCGGCGTCGGCCACTCAGTCGGCGACCATCGTCGCACCGGCGGTGGGCGGTTTCCTGTATGCCTTCGGCAGCATCTGGGTATATGGCCCCACCGTGGCCCTGTACGCCATCGCCTGCGTGCTCACCCTGAGCCTGCAGGCGCGCGGCCAGGTCGCCCAGCGCGGGCGCGCCAGCATCGAGTCGCTGCTGGCCGGCATCCGCTTCATCCGCAGCCGCCCCGACATCCTCGGCGCCATCTCGCTGGACCTGTTCGCCGTGCTGCTGGGCGGCGCCACCGCGTTGCTGCCGGTATTCGCCAAGGACATCCTGCTGACCGGCCCGCTGGGGCTCGGCCTGCTGCGCTCGGCGCCAGCGGTGGGGGCGCTGCTGATGTCGCTGTGGCTGGCGCGCTTCCCGTTCGAGCGTAATGTCGGCCGCACCATGTTCACCGCAGTCGGCATTTTTGGCGTGGCAACCATTGCCTTCGGCCTGTCGACCTCGTTCTGGTTCTCGCTGGCGGTGCTGGTGGTGCTGGGGGCGGCAGACATGATCAGCATGGTTATCCGCGGCGCCTTCGTGCAGCTGGAGACGCCGGATGAAATGCGCGGGCGGGTGAGCGCAGTGAACGGCTTGTTCATTGGTGCCTCGAACCAGCTCGGCGAGTTCGAATCAGGGGTTACGGCGCACTGGTTTGGCACAGTGCCAGCGGTGGTGATGGGCGGGGTGGGCACTTTGCTGGTGACTGGGGTGTGGATAAAACTGTTCCCCACCTTGGCCAAGCGGGATCGGTTGCATAACAACTGAATTGTTCGCCTGTACCGGCCTCTTAGCGGGTAAACCCCCGAAAAGGCCGGGAAAGGCTTGAGAAAAAACCAATACCCCAACGCCAAAAGCCCCCGCCAAGCATGCTGGTATGATGCGCGGCTTTTTTCCGCCCCACACAAAACCACGGCAACCGGTACGGTCTGTGCTTTGCTGATGGGGTCGATTTATTCATGGCGCCGGGGGCGCCTTGGGGAGCGGGCATGCTGGAAAGGCTGTTTCAACTAAGAGCACACAACACCAACGTGCGCACCGAGATTCTCGCGGGCGTCACGACCTTCCTGGCCATGGCCTACATCCTGTTCGTCAACCCGAGCATCCTCGGCGAGACCGGCATGGACAAGGGCGCGATCTTCGTCGCCACCTGCCTGGCGGCGGCGATCGGCTCCACCACCATGGGCCTGATCGCCAACTACCCGATCGCCCTGGCGCCAGGCATGGGCCTGAACGCGTTCTTCACCTACACCGTGGTGCTGCACATGGGCCACACCTGGCAGGTGGCGCTGGGTGCGGTGTTCCTGTCGGCGGTGATGTTCTTCCTGCTGTCGATCTTCCGGATACGCGAATGGATCGTGAACAGCATCCCGCTGCCGCTGCGTTCGGCGATTGCCGCCGGTATCGGCCTGTTCCTGGCGCTGATCGCCCTGCATAACGCCGGCATCGTCGTCGACAACCCGGCCACCCTGGTGGGCCTGGGCGACCTCAAGCAGCCGGCACCGATCCTCGCCACCCTGGGCTTCTTCCTGATCGTTGGCCTGGAGTCGCTGAAAGTACGCGGCGCCGTGCTGATCGGCATCCTGGCGGTGACCATCGCCTCGATCGTGATGGGTGTGACGCCGTTCGGCGGCATCGTCTCCATGCCGCCGTCGCTGGCACCCACTTTCCTGCAGCTGGACATCGCTGGCGCGCTTGATGTGGGCCTGGTCAGCGTGATCTTCGCCTTCCTGTTCGTCGACCTGTTCGATAACTCCGGCACCCTGATCGGCGTAGCCAAGCGTGCCGGCCTGATGGGCAAGGACGGCCACATGCCGAAGATGGGCCGTGCCCTGATCGCCGACAGCACCGCAGCCATGGCCGGCTCCCTGCTGGGCACCTCGACCACCACCAGCTACATAGAATCCGCCGCAGGCGTGAGCGCCGGTGGCCGCACCGGCCTGACCGCCATCGTGGTTGCCGTGCTGTTCCTGCTGGCGCTGTTCTTCGCCCCGCTGGCCGGTAGCGTGCCGGCCTTCGCCACTGCCCCGGCACTGCTGTTCGTCGCGGTACTGATGGCCTCGGGCCTGGCGGAAATAAACTGGGACGACGTTACCGAAGCCGCACCGGTAGTGGTGACCGCCCTGGCCATGCCGCTGACCTACTCGATCGCCAACGGCATCGCCTTTGGCTTCATTTCCTGGACCGCCGTCAAGCTGATCTCCGGCCGCCATCGCGACCTGAACCCGGCCCTGGTGATCCTTTCCATCCTGTTCGTCATCAAGCTGGGCTGGTTCAACGCATGAGTGCTGCTTTCGACCCCTCCTCCTACGCCACCCAGCTGGACGCCAAGGTGGCCCGGCTGCGCGAGCTGCTGGCGCCGTTCGGCGCGCCGGAGCCGGCTGTTTTCGATTCGCCGCGCGAGCACTACCGCCTGCGCGCCGAGTTCCGCCTGTGGCGCGAGGGCGGCCAGCGCCACTACGCCATGTTCGCCCCGGGCGAGAAGCACAAGGCGATCCTGATCGAAGACTTCCCCATTGCCAGCCAGCGCATCAACGACCTGATGCCGCGCCTGAAGGCGGCCTGGCAGGGCAGCGAAGAACTGGGCAACCGCCTGTTCCAGGTGGAGTTCCTCACCACCCTGGCCGGCGATGCCATGATCACGATGTGCTACCACCGCCCGCTGGACGAAGCCTGGGAAGTGGCGGCGCGGCAGCTGGCCGAAGAACTGGGCGTGAGCGTGATTGGCCGTTCCAAGGGCAAACGCCTGGTCATCGGCCGCGACTATGCGGTGGAAAAACTCGACGTAGCTGGCCGCGTGTTCAGCTACCGCCAGCCGGAAGGCGCCTTCACCCAGCCGAACGGCGCGGTGAACCAGAAAATGCTGAGCTGGGCTTTCGAGGCGATTGGTGAGCGCGAGGACGACCTGCTGGAGCTGTATTGCGGCAACGGCAACTTCACCCTGCCGCTGGCCACCCGCGTGCGTCAGGTGCTGGCTACCGAAATCAGCAAGACTTCGGTCAACGCCGCGCTGAGCAACCTCGACGAGAACGCTGTGGATAACGTGCGGCTGGTGCGTTTGTCGGCAGAAGAGCTGACCCAGGCGCTGAATGACGTGCGGCCGTTCCGCCGCCTGGAAGGCATCGACCTGAAGAGCTATGCGTTCGGTACGGTGTTTGTCGACCCGCCACGGGCGGGGATGGACCCGGATACTTGCGAACTGACCCGGCGTTTCGAGCGGATCCTGTACATCTCGTGCAACCCGGAGACGCTGGCGGCGAACATTGCCCAGTTGCAGGACACCCACCGCATCGAGCGTTGCGCGTTGTTTGACCAGTTCCCGTATACCCACCATATGGAAAGTGGTGTGTTGCTGGTTCGGCGCTGACTGATAAATCGCTTGGGGCCGCTTTGCAGCCCCAAGGGCTTGTATCAGAAGTCGAAGAAGACCGTCTCCCCTTCCCCCTGAATACGGATATCAAAGCGATACGCCGTCTTCCCATCCACTTCGCAGCGCTTGGCAATCAGCGTCTCACGGCGTTGCGGCTGCTCGATCAGGTTGAGCACTGGGCACTTGGCGTTGGCCTGGGCCTCGTCATCGAAATACAGCCGCGTGTGCAGGTGGATGTTGATGCCGCGGGCAAACAGGCTGATGTTGATGTGCGGCGCCATCGGCACGCCGGCAGCGTTGTTCACCACACCTGGCTTGACCGTGTGCAGGGTCCACTCACCGGCATCGAAAGTGGTAGCCGTACGGCCAAAGCTGTTGAAGGCGTTTTCCAGGTTGTAGGCATCCTGGTATTCGCCGTTGGCGTCGGCTTGCCACACTTCCAGGAACGAATCGCGCACCAGGTGGCCGTTGCCGTCGTATACCTGGCCGATCAACAGGATGTGCTCGCCCGGCGCGTCTGGCTTGGCCAAACGGTTCCAGATTTCCTGGTCGCGGGTCGGGTTGCCGGCCGCTTCCAGGGCCAGGCCGATGTGCACGTAGGGGCCGGCGGTCTGCGAAGGGGTTTCCGGCAGCAGTTCGATTGGCATGGCGGGGGTCCTCAGCAGTTTTCGAAGTGGGTCTTGCGCTGGCCGCGCAGCACGATGTCAAAGCGGTAGGCCAGGCAGTCCATCGGGTTGGCGTTGCTCATGTCGAGCTTGGCGATCAACTGCTGTACGGCTTCAGGGTTGGCGATCGACTTGACGATCGGGCACATCGGGATCAGCGGGTCACCCTCGAAGTACAGCTGGGTGATCAGCTTGGTGGCGATCGACGGGCCGCTGATGGCGAAGTGGATGTGCGCCGGGCGCCAGTCGTTCGGGCCATTGCGCCATGGGTACGGGCCTGGCTTGATGGTGCGGAAGCTGTAGTAGCCGTCACGGTCGGTCAGGCAGCGGCCGACGCCACCGAAGTTAGGGTCCAGCGGTGCCAGGTAGCGGTCGTTCTTGTGGCGGTAGCGGCCACCGGCGTTGGCCTGCCACATCTCCACCAGGGTGTTTGGCACAGGCTTGCCGTACTGGTCAACGACACGGCCGGCAACGATGATGCGCTCGCCGATCGGCAGGCCACCGTTGTTGAAGTTCAGCAGCAGGTCATGGTCGTGGGCGCCGAAGCCCAAGTGGGAAAAGTCCGGGCCGGTGGTTTCGCTGATCGACTGCGGAATGCTGACCAGTGCCTGGCGCGGCGAGCGGGCAATGGACGTTTTGTAATCAGGCGTAAGGGCTTTCGGGTGCCAGTTGCGATCACGGATCACGAAGCGGCTGTTGTCCTGTGCGGGCATGCCGGTTTCCTCTCTTGGAATTATGTGAAGGCCTGGTCGTGGCAGGCGGACTTGCAGTTTCAGGCAGGTCGGGCACGGTGAATATTGAAATCGAGCACTTTATCCATAACCAAATGGTTATGGGTTAACACCTTGGCCTGACACCTGCCGCTTTCGTGAACTAATCTTTGTCTTCTTGTTTCACGCTCCGGAGAGCATTCATGGAATGGCGAAAAGGCCGGCGCAGCGACAACGTGGTCGATGCCCGAGGCGAAGGTGGCGGTGGCGGCGGCATGCGTTTCGGCGGCGGCAAGGGGCTGGGGCTCGGGGCGATTCTGCTGATTGTCGGCATCGGCTGGCTCACCGGGCAGGACCCGTTGCAGATCCTCGGGCAGCTCGCCGGCCAGATGGAACAGCAACAAACACAAACTGCGCCAAGTGGTGCCGGCGGCAAGGCGCCACCGGCCAATGACCAACAGGCCGAATTTGTCGCCTCGATCCTCGGCGACACCGAAGACACCTGGAAGGCCCTGTTCGCCGAAGCCGGCAAGCAATACCGCGACCCCAAGCTGGTGCTGTTCAGCGGCCAGGTCAACTCGGCCTGTGGCTTTGCCTCGGCGGCGGTGGGCCCGTTCTACTGCCCGGCGGACCAACGGGTTTACCTGGACATGTCGTTCTTCCGCGAAATGGAAACCCGCTTCGCTGCCGCCGGCGACTTTGCCCAGGCCTATGTGATCGCCCACGAAATCGGCCACCACGTGCAGACCTTGCTGGGCGTCTCGGCCAAGGTCGATGCAGCACGCCGCAACGGCCAGCGCATGGAAGGCGACAATGGCCTGTTGGTACGCCAGGAACTGCAGGCCGACTGCCTGGCCGGGGTTTGGGCCTACCAGGCACAGAAGCGCCTGAACTGGCTGGAGCCGGGTGACGTCGAGGAAGCGTTGAACGCAGCCAATGCCATTGGTGATGACCGCTTGCAGCAGCAAGGCCGCGGCCGCGTGGTGCCGGACTCGTTCACCCACGGCACCTCGGCGCAGCGGGTACGCTGGTTCAAGACCGGGTTTGCCGAGGGTGAAGTGAACCGCTGCGATACCTTCAGTGCGCGTAACCTTTAAGTAGCCTCCACAGCCGACCCGGTCCCTGTGGGAGCGGCCTTGCGTCGCGAAAGGGCCGCACAGCGGCCCCAGGA